>JAUVYZ010000235.1 GCA_030602845.1 Phycisphaerae bacterium
AAAGCCCCTGTGTATGACACTGGAAGAAGCGGACCAGATGATTGAAACATGCAAGCGCAAAGGCGTGCTGCTGATGTATGCTGAGGAGCTGTTCTTTGCACCCAAGTACGTCAGGGCCAAGCAGATGGCCGACGATGGCGCCCTCGGCAGGGTGTATATGGTCAAACAGAGCGAGAAACACTTCGGTCCGCACACACCGTGGTTCTGGGACGTTGAGCAGTCCGGCGGCGGCGTGTTTACGGATATGGGCTGTCACGGCATCGCCTTTTGCTACTGGTTCCTGGACAGGCCACAGATTAAAAGCGTGTACTGCCAGATGGCCACGCACGTCCACGGTGACAAGACCAAAGGCGAGGACAACTGCATCTGCATCCTCGAATTCGCCGACGGCGCGGTTGGTGTCGTGGAGAACAGCTGGGCCCGCCGCGGGGGTATGGACGACCGCATCGAGGTTTACGGCCAAGGCGGTGTTACTTATGCTAATCTGCTTATGGGCAATGCTCTGCCGACGTATAGCGAATACGGCTATGGTTATGCCGTTGAGAAAGCACCCGCCACGAAGGGGTGGACCTATCCTGTTTTCGAAGAGCTGTGGAATTACGGGTTTCCGCAGGAAATGCACCATTTTGCCCGGTGCGTGCGCGGCAGGGAAGAGCCGCAGGCCACCGGCGAAGACGGCCGTGTTGTGCAGGAAGTGCTCTACGCCGGCTACCAGTCGGCGGCGACCGGTCGCAAGGTTGAATTGCCGTTTCGACCTGAAGGTGTCAAAACCCCAATTGAGTTATGGCTCAACAGAAACTCCGGAGCGTAAAATGTCGAACCCATTTTGGAGGGACGCCGCTTGCAACGAATTTTCAAAAGCTTATCCGGACAGGAGTGTCTTTATTTATAAAATTTTTGAATTGGCTTTCAAATATTGACGAAATCTTTTTGCGCAGTATAATATGATAGAAAAAAAATAAGAGTCGGAAAACAGAAGTCAGGAGACGGAATAAAAAGTTTTTTCAGGTGCCTTTATGAAGCTGGAGATGAGAGGACAGATGCGGATGGAGCAGAGAATGAAGCTCGCTCCGCATATGATTCAATCGATGGAGATTCTCCAGCTTCCAATTCTCGCCCGTCAGGAAAGAATAGAACAGGAGCTAAACAGCAATCCCGTTCTGGAAATGGAGGAGCCCTCGAATCCCGAAGATACCGAGCCCGTTGACGAGCAGTCTGATGATGATATAAACGAAAAAGATTTGGTTGTTAACCCGGACGGCGAAAGGACAAAGACCTTCGAACGCCTTGATAGTCTTGACGATGGTTTTAAGGACTATATAGACCAAGCCGGTCCTTTCCGGCTGCGCCGTCAAAGTGACGAGCCTGACAGAAAACTTGAGGCGATAAAAAATACCGTTGCACCGCCTCAGTCGCTGCACGACCATCTGGCAGAGCAGTGGCGATTGGTCGAAGCCGGCAAATCGGTGAAAAAAGCCGGCAATATGATTATAGACTATATCGACGAGAGAGGGTATCTCTCCGTAAGATTGGAGCAGCTGCATAACAAAGACAGGGCCGATTTCACCTTCGACGATTTGAAACAGGCTTTGGAGCTTGTACAAAAATTAGAGCCCCCCGGCGTCGGCGCTCGCGACCTGAAGGAATGCCTGCTTATCCAGATGGCCCAGAGCAGCAAAGATATGAGCTTCGAAGCCCGCCTGATTGCCGAGCATATGGATGCACTGCTTGAAAATCGTTTGCCCGATATCGCCAGGAAGATGAACTGCAGCATCGAGACAATCAATCGGGCCATTGAGCGTATGAGCAAGCTTGACACTTCCCCTGGTCTGCAAATCGGCAGAGACCGAAACCATCCTATTACTGCCGATGTAATAGTGCAGTCATCGAACGATTCAGAGGACTATTCTGTACAATTGGCCGATTCTAATTTGCCGGTCTTGAGAGTAAATAACTACTATGCAAAAATGGCCAGAGGTGCCGGGGTCAGTGAAAAAACAAAAAAGTTTTTGCAAAATAATATTCGCTCCGCTCGGTGGATTATAGATGCCATAGAGCAGCGAAAGAATACGCTGCTTAAAGTTGCAAGGTCGGTGGTTGAGCATCAGAAGGAGTTTTTCGATAAGGGGCAGCTTTATCTTAAGCCGCTGCCGATGTCAAAGGTTGCCAAGGATGTCGGCGTACATCTCGCTACCGTTTCCAGGGCCGTTGCGGGCAAATATGTCCAGTGCTCCCAGGGGATATTGCCGCTGCGGAAATTCTTCAGTGGCGGCACCGAAGATATCAACGGCGAGAAGCATAGCTGGGAAGCCATACGGGCCAAACTACAACAGATTATCGATGCCGAGGATAAAACCAGGCCCTTAAGTGACGACCAGATACGCAAAAAATTGGCCCAAATCGGCATCAAAAAACTGGCCAGGCGCACCGTTGCAAAGTACCGCAAACTGCTAAACATCCCCGCCGCAAGGTTTAGAAAAAAATATTAATCTTGCCGACAACCGGCAAAAATCCATCCTGTAAAAAATATTTGACTTTATTTGAACCTTATGTTATTATGTGAGTATATAATCATATAGTCATTTAGTTGGAGATGTGCAATGTTAACCAAGAAAAAGCAGTTGTTGTTTGAAAAGCAGGCGGAAATCGCAAAGGCGATAGCCCATCCGCTGCGAATTGCGATTGTGGATTTTCTAAAGGATGGTGAGCAATGCGTCTGCGATATAGCCCGCTATGTCGGCTCTGAAAGGTCAAACGTTTCGCGGCATCTTTCAGTAATGGTAAATGCCAGCATACTGGAGTATCGCAAACAAGGCCTCAAGGTCATCTACCGGCTCAGGACACCCTGCATTCTCGATTTCTTCGCCTGCGTAACCGGTGTCTTGAAGCAGCAGGCCAAAGATAACCAAAAGCTGCTCGCCGCTCTGTAGTTTGGGAGTTTCGCTGTGAACTGGAAAACGGAATGGAAGATATTTGCTGCCCTCGTCACCATCTTTGTTGTGGCTTACGCTCTGCCATTGGGCGACCCGAAAGTTCAAGAGGCGATTCAGGAAGCATTTCGACTGCTGCAGTGGTATGCCCGTAATCATACTTTGGCCTGCGTCGTGCCTGCACTGTTCATCGCTGGAGCCATCATTACGTTTTTATCTAAAGCCTCGGTAATGCGGTATCTGGGACCAGATGCCAACCCTGTCCTGGCATACGGCGTGGCATCGGTGTCCGGCTGCGTTCTGGCGGTTTGCTCCTGCAGCGTCCTGCCTATGTTTGCCGGCATCTATCGGCTTGGCGCAGGTCTCGGGCCGGCTTCAGCCTTTTTGTACTCAGGCCCTGCCATAAACGTGCTTGCCATTTTCTTAAGCGCCCGTGTTTTGGGTTTCTCCATAGGAGTCGGACGGGCTGTGGGGGCTATAGTTTTTGCAGTGGTGATAGGCCTGCTTATGATGGCGGTATTTCGGAAAAGCGAGCGGGCAAAGGCAAAAGCCGCATTGCAGATGCCAGAACCCGAAAAGCCCCATCGCCATATTGGCAAGACGGCTCTCTACCTCGCCTGTATGATTTTGTTTCTCGTGTTCAGCGACTGGTTCAACCCCGGCAACGTTGTCGTGAAAACAACTGACGGCCGAGAGTTCAAGGCCGTCGTTATTCATGAGACGAAGGATGCCGTTCGTTTTCAACTCGAGCAAAACCTCGGCTCGGAAAAGTCAGGCGATAAGATAATGTTACCTAAAACCGAGATTGCCGA
>JAUVYZ010000028.1 GCA_030602845.1 Phycisphaerae bacterium
CCTGATTCCGCCCCACCAGGCCGCCGACATCATACTCTCCCTCAACACCGCCGGTTGCATAGCAGTTGGTGATTGTGCCCTGATTCAATCCCACCAGTCCGCCGACACGTAAATTACCTGTAACGCTGCCTTCTGAATAGCAGTTCGAAATGGTACCGCCATCATTATATCCCACCACTCCGCCCATACAGTTATAACCTGAAACGCTGCTGGTGGCATAGCAGTTGGCGATTGTGCCATAATTCAATCCCACCAGTCCGCCGACACAAAAACCTCCCACAACACTGCCGCCCTGGACGTAGCAGTTGGTAATTGTGCCGCTGTGCAACGAGCCAACCAGCGAACCAGCATAGTCTCTTGTCCCCGAATCCACATTAGGGTCGAGCAATCCCAAATTTTTGATTTCTGCATTTTTTCCTCTAACGTAGACGAAAAGTCCTGTGGGACTTGTGCCGATGGAGGTGTAGGTGAAGTTGGAAATAGTATGGCCGCTGCCGTCAAAAGTACCAGTAAATGGCGTCGAACCAGTCCCAATGATATTGAAACTTGTTCCGGTAAAGCCCGCCAGGTTGATATCGGCCATCAGCAGAAAGTGCTTGTCCCAGTCGCTGGAATCGGCACCAATAGCGTTCATCTGGTTTGCATCGAAAATCAGATACGGGTCATTCGGCTCTCCGGTACCGCCGCCGTATTTGGCCTGGGCCGGGGTGGCGAACAGAAAGAACAAAAGTAAAAAGAAAAAAGTGGTGGTGAATATCGAATGTCGAACAAGGAATAACGAATTATGAAGTGAGATTGCTTCGCTCCTTCGACTTAGCTCAGGACAAGTTCGCTCGCAATGACAAAGTCGGGATTGGTGGGCATTGCCCACCCTACAATCTGACAGGCCGAAAGTTTTGCTTGAAGTAGGCATTTTAGCCCTCCTTTTTAGTTCGTATTGCGTATATCGTATATCGTATTGCGTATAAATTCGAAGCACGAAATCCGAATTTCGAAACAATATCAAATGTTCAAAATCCGAACTCTCAAAACAAAAAACTTCGGTGGTCTTGTGGCAATTCAGGGGGATGGGTGCTAAAAGTGCCGCTTTTAGCTATCCACCCACCTCCCGGATAGCCGGAAAACGCATAAAAAGTAGTATAGCAGATTTTTGCTATATTTCAAAAGAAAAAAAGGTTTTTTTCGGGTCTGCTCATTGTGCACCTTTGGCATTAAATACGGAATGGAAGATACGGGGTGGAGCCATCCCCAAGCTGCGCTTGAGGCTGCCACCCAACTGACGGAGGATGGAGGCAATAGCGAATCCGTCCCGTCTGAAGCCGGGCCGGACCTGGACGGTATCGAACCCCGACTGATACCTTCGGGACAAGCAAAGAATATCGAAGTCGGTAGTTGAGATTGCCGCGCGCGGCTGCGCCTCGCTCGCCAGGCCCCGGACAGACGACGGATGACAGAGGACAGATGACGTTTTTATAATTTGTTTCGCGTTTGCTCAACTTTAGTAGCTTGTTTGAGTATCTTTTTTTCCTTTGAGGTCAGGCTATGGACGCCGGAGTCGTGGACCTTTTGCAAGATGCGGTCGAGCTCCAATTGCAGATTACGCCGGGCGGCCATTTTCTTTTCCCATTGGCCAGCCCGGAGTTTTAATTTCAGTTTATCTCGCCAGGACTGCGAAAACACGTAAATGGCCCCTACCGCCATACCGCCCAGGTGGGCGGCTTCGCCGCCGGCATTTTCGCCTGTAATGATTCTGAAGACAGCAAACAGGGTCAATATGAGTGCGACTACTCTGATTGGCAGCGGGAAAAAGACGAAAAGTACGACAATGTGGGGGAAGAGTATGGCGCAGGCGGCGAGTACGCCGAGTATGGCTCCGGATGCACCGATAAGCGGAATGAGATGGGGAGAAATTATTTTCAGTCCGCGCAGGAGCGGGTAAACCAGGCCGCCTACCATACCGCAGGCAAGATAAAAGACCAGAAATTTCCTGCTGCCCCAATGGCGTTCAAGTGTGGAGCCGAGGAAGTACAGGACGATCATATTAAAAAGGATGTGGATGGGGGGCCCGTGGAGAAATTGGTATGTTACAAGTCGCCAAATCTGCAGTACTGCCAACAAAGATGGATAAGCCGCAAACCACCGCATGAGCAGGGTGCCGGCTCCTAAAATCTGCACAAAATACACCGCCACGTTGATAATCAGCAGCCACTTGACCACCGGTGTAATCCGGGGAAAGGCCATCCGCATCTGCGGTGCATAGTGAGACTTAGACTCGTAATCCGCCCGCGTGTAATCCCTATCGTAAAGGCCCATATTTTACTCGTATTTCGTATCGCGTATATCGTATTGCGTATAAGGAATCCGCATCTTTTTATCGTCTATACGTTACTTCGGTTGTTGTGTTCTCATTTTTTGAAATATTAGCATTAAGACCAGACCAAAAATGGCCATGTAAATTCCCAGGTTTTGGGAAACAGTTCCGCCTCTGTACATTGCCCACCAGGCATACTCAAAGGGGTTATCATCGCGGAAAAATTCTATAAAAAAGCGGGTAGTGCCGTAAAGTATGAACATCAACCCAAACGTACAGCCGGGATTGCTAAAGAGTCTCGTAGTGTTTTTGGAGCCGGCTGTGTTTCGGGACCTTCGCCAGAAGAGATAAAGTATAAGAGCCAAAAAAGCGGCGTTTACAGATGAATACAACTGGGTGGGGTGGACAGGCAGACAGCGATACTGGCCTTTGTCAACCATATTTTTTTGCTCCGGCGTTAACTGCTCATAGGGTTTTAAGTCCTGGGGCGGTATGCCATCTTCATTATTATTGTAAACGGAAAACGCAGGCGGCAATTTCAATTGAGGGTGAAGGCGATTTCTTTCCGGATTCCAATATATTTGACTTTTGTAAGCGTGTGAGCCGTATGGGAAGCGGACGGCCCAGGGCAATTCTGTGGGTTTGCCAAAACAGCAGCCGTTTAGAAAGCAGCCGATTCTGCCGAACACAAGCGCCAGCATCAGGCCGATAGCCAAAATGTCAAGGTAGCGGCGAATGGGAAGCTTATGGTACCAGAGATAAAAAAAGATGACAGTGATGGCTAAAATCACGCCGCCTAAAAGCACCAGGCCGCCCTGCCAGATAGCAAAGACAGAAAGCAGGCGTCCCTGGAACTGGTCGAAATTAAGCAGAACGTAAAATAGGCGTGCGCCTGCCACTCCGGCTATCAGGGAGTAAAGGGCAGCGTTGGTAATGAGATGAGGGTTGGGCGTGATATTGCGGCTAAGGTGTCTTATCAGGGAGATGGCGGAGAGAAAACCAACGACCATCATCAGGCCGTAGCTTTTTACGGTCAAATGGACGAAAGGTATCTCGAAAAGTTCAGGATACATTTATTTCGTATCTCGTCGCTCGTATCTCGTTTGAGTCACGAACCGCTGTCCACCATTTTTATTTTGTTATTTTCGTCGAGGACGACGACTTTCGGTTTAAGTTTCTCGGCCTCCTGGGGCGTATAGTAACCAAAGGCAAAAATGATAACGGTGTCCTTTGGCTTGACGAACTGAGCGGCGGCGCCAAGTATTACGACCTGGCCGGAATTGGCTTCGGCCGGAACGGCGTAGGTCTCCAGCCGGCTGCCATTGTTTAAATCGGCGATTAAAACAGACTCGTAAGGCAAAATGCCGACCGCTTCCATCAGTGTCGAGTCTATTGCGACACTGCCGGCATAGTGCAGCTTGGTTTCGGTAACCGTTGCGCGATGTAACTTACTTTTTAATAGCTTTAAAAACATAACTGTTAGTCAGTATACATTTATTTTTTGCTCGCGTCCATCAGAATGTTGTCGATTAGCCGGGCAGGACCGATTTGGACAGCGACTGCTGCGAGGGCTTTGCCGGCAATCTTGTCGAGGTTATGCAGGGTTTCGGCGTCAACAATACTTATGTACTCTATCTCTATTGATGGTGCCTGGCTTAATATTTTACGCATCTCGGCGATAATCGTTTCGCTGTCTGTGGTGCCGTCGTCAATCATTTCCCGGCATTTTTGAAGAGACTTATATATTAAGGTTGCATCTTTTTTCTGCTCTTCGGTCAGATATTTATTCCTGCTGCTGACCGCCAGTCCGTTCGGCTCGCGAACCGTAGGGCAGATGACGATTTCCAAAGGCATATTTAGATCAGCGGCCATTCGCCTGACAACGATTGCCTGCTGGGCGTCCTTCCGGCCGAAAAATGCGACATCAGGGGCAACGATATTGAACAGCTTGGCGCAGACGGTTGTTACTCCGCGAAAATGTATGGGGCGAGATTGGCCGCAAAGTAGCTCGGTCAATTTTTCGACGTTTACCCAGGTGAGATTTTCCGCCGGGTACATCTGCTCTTGTGTCGGCACAAAAACAACGTCTACGCCTGTCTTTCTACAAATTTTAAGGTCGGCATCGAGGGGTCGCGGATATTTTTCAAAATCTTCGCCGGGGCCGAACTGTGTGGGATTGACAAAGATGCTGACCACAACAAAGTCACATTGTTTGACCGCCGCTTCGATTAGCGAAATATGGCCGATATGAAGCGCCCCCATTGTCGGCACAAGGCCGATTTTTTTGCTTTTACTGCGGGCGGCTTTTACCAGACTTCTGACCGACTGTATTGTTTTTGCTATTTCCATTTTCTCTTGCCACCAAGGCTCTAAGACATTAAGAAGTGTGAAGTGCCTAAAGTTACGGATTATATTTCCACTTTAGCTCACTTTAGGCACTTTAGTTCACTTTAGCTCACTTTTATTTTCCTTGTGTCTTCGTGGCCTGAATTTATTCATACGGCAACGTAACTTTTTATTTGATTTGCTAAATGGTCAATATTGGCATCCTTCGTGTAGTCTAATTTTGACATCTGTTTACGAATAATGGGACAGGTTTTCCAATCGGCAAAGAGCTGCTCGTAATCGGAATTGAGGGCTTCCAAAAATTGCGGTTTAATTTTCTGCTCGTAAGGACGGTTGCGTCTGTGGATACGCTCCAGACATTTTTGTAGTGAGTCCTGTAGATATATTACCAGGACCGGCGCAGCAATCTCTGCACTGAACGGCGGATAAATCTTTTCATACAAAGTTAGCTGCTGCGTATTGAGCAGCCGTCTGGCATAGATTAGCTCTTTGTCAAAGATATAGTCGCTGATAACGAACTGTCCCTTTGCTAACGAGTCGTGGTTCAACTGTTCAATTCTGCTGGTCAAAAAATATATTTGTGAATCCAATGCCAATTCTTTTTTGCCGGCATAGACATCCGGCATAAAGGGATTTGTATCGTAGGCTTCAAACAGCGCTTTACAGCCAAGCGAGTTCGATAGTCTTTCTGTCAGGGTAGTTTTCCCAACGCCGATAATGCCTGCGACACTGACAAGCTGCGGCAGATTGGGGTCAGGAACAAAGTCGTTGCCACCGAGCCGGGCTGCCAACTCAGTCATCGGTTCTTTTATAACGGGGTGGAGTAATTCGGGGTTGAGCCGGCAGAGCCCCTTGAGTACAAACGAGCGTAAGTGCATCTGCGGATGCGGCACGATTAAGCCGGGATGATTTATGACGTCGGCGCCAAACAGTAAAAGGTCCAAATCAATAATCCTCGGCGACCACTTTGCTTCTCGCACCCTGCCGAGCGAGGTTTCAATATCGACCAGTTTTTTGTGCAAATCCTCCACACTTAGAGTGGTTCTTATTTCGGCGACTGCGTTTAAGTATTTGGGCTGATTTGCTCGGCCGAGCGGAATAGTTTCAATCAGGTCAGTTACTCGCGCAACTTCGAGATGTTCGGTTTCAGCGAACATTTTAAGGGTGCCGCTGATAGACTTTTCTCTGTCACCCAGGTTACTTCCCAAGCCGATATATGCTGTTGTCAACTTAGCCATTCTTATTAAACGGTGGCAAAACGCTCCAGAGCTTCTTTGACGTCGGCGGGCCTGGCGAAGGCGGTAAGGCGGAAATAACCTTGGCCTGCTGGTCCGAAGCCTGCGCCCGGTGTGCCGACCACGTTGGCCTTTTGCAGCAGCCGGTCAAAGAAGTCCCATGAGCTCAGGCCATCCGGCGTCTTCATCCAGATATACGGTGCATTTACTCCGCCGTAGACCTGGTAGCCGAGCTTGGTAAGCGATTCGCAAATTAACTTAGCGTTGCGCCTATAAATATCGATAATTTGGCGGGTCTGCTTTTTGCCCTCGGGTGTATAGACAGCGGTTGCGCCAGCTTGCGATATGTACGAGGCGCCGTTGAACTTGGTGCAATGCCGCCTGTTCCATAAGGGATTGACTTCGACCGCCCTGCCGTCGGAAGTTGCGGCCTTGAGCTGCTTCGGCACGACGGTAAAGGCACATCTGATGCCGGTGAAGCCGGCGGTTTTGGAGAAACTGCGAAACTCGATGGCCACCTCTTTTGCGCCATCAATCTCATAAATTGAATGCGGGATATCAGGGTCAGCGATGAAGGCCTCATAAGCAGCATCAAAAAGGATTATGGCTCTTGTGCGTCGGGCGAAATCGACCCACTTGCTTAAAATTTCTTTATCAGCCACCGCACCTGTGGGATTGTTCGGGAAGCAGAGGTAAATAATATCAACGGGAGTTTTCGGCAGGTCGGGGATAAAATTGTTCTCGGCGGTGCAGGGCATATAGACGATTTTTTCATACTGGCCGTTTTTATTGGCCTGGCCTGTTCTGCCGGCTATTACAGTGCTATCGACATATACCGGATACGCCGGGTCGGTCACGGCAACGATGTTATCGGCGCCGAATATTTCCTGGATGTTGCCCGTGTCACACTTGGCGCCGTCGCTGATGAAGACCTCGGCTGGTTCTAAATTGACGGCGCGGGAGTTATAGTCATTTTCGATTATTGCGTCGATTAGGAAATCATAGCCCTGCTCTGGGCCATAGCCGTGGAAGCCGGCTTCGGTTCCCATATCGTCAAGTGCCTTTTTCATCGCGCTGATTACCGCCGGGGCCAACGGCTGGGTAACGTCACCGATGCCCAAGCTGATTATCTTTGCGTCGGGATTCTTGGCCTGGAAGGAACAGACACGTCGGCTGATTTCCGGGAACAAATAGCCCGCCTGCAGTTTAAGAAAATTTTCATTGATTGTCGCCATACTCGTACCTCGTGATTCGTTTGACGCTTCGTAAACCAAAGCCGCAATTCTATTCGTTGCACGGCCTTACGTCAACCCCGTTAGAGACAGCAAAGGAGAAAAGTCCTCTAACAAGACGTGGGAAGAAGTCTCTAACGCTCAGGGCTAAAGGCTACTTGCACTCGGAATGACGGAGAGTATAACCCCCAAATAAATTTGGTGGCTAAACATGAGTTTGCAGCGTCGCCGTGCCGGCGACGGCTAAACAACTTTTCTCTTTTTTCGGCCGTGGGTTTCGGTTATACTGGTTGAATGAACGAAAAGTAATATTTTCGGTAAAGAAGCAACATACGGTGTAGTTGGAGAAACGGAGGTGTTGGTTGTGAAAAAGCAAAGCTGTATGGCAAGCATCTTTGTCGGCGTTGTCATCGCGGTATTGATGAGCGGTGTGCTTGCAGCTGACGAGAAGGAGTCTGAAAGCAAGCCGAAGGTCGAATTCGAAATACGCAATATCGAAGGCTGGACGGTGTACATCAATAAGAAGGGCCTGGCCGAACATAAAGAGCAGATGAATGAGGCGCTCGAGCATCTGCAGAACCAGCTTTATCAGGTCATACGCGTCGTGCCGCAGCCGGCGGTAACAAAGATGCAGGAGCTGGTACCCATCTGGGTGGAATACGATACTCTTGGCACGGCTTACCACCCGCGGCGTAAATGGCTTACCGACCGCGGCCACCAGCCGCCGGAGGGACTCGGTTCGGCAGCAGGGTTCTGCAAAGTCAGGAGCTTCTGCAAAAACGCGCTTCACCAGCCGTGGGTGGTACTGCACGAACTGACGCACGGGTACGACTACCAGTTTCTCGGCCGCGGCAAACAGTACAGCAACAAGGTCATCGATGCCGCTTACAAGCGAGCCAAAAGAAGCGGCACTTATGATTCTGTCCTTTGCCGATACTCGCCAGACACCAAACACTATGCGATGAACAACAAGATGGAATATCTTGCGGAGAACACGGAAGCGTACTTCGGCACGAACGATTTTTATCCATTCGTTCGGGCGGAGTTGCGGGAGCACGACCCGCATATGTGTCGGCTGCTTGAGAATTTGTGGGGCGTGGACGTCGAGGCGGAAGCACGCAAAAGCAGTTCGCTGGTGCGATTTATGGAATTGCGCTCGTATGGTGCGGTTTTCGGCGGCGATGATAATCCGCCAGCATCGGCAAGCGGCGGAGCCGCGTACATTCCGACATCTAAATACAAGCGACATCAGGTCGAGGGTTGGACCGTTCACGTCAGCCCGGAATTGGACAAGTGGACAGCGCTATCGCAGGAGTCGTTGAAGCTGCTGCGGCATAAGCTGCATATGGTTAAACGGTATGTCCCCGAGAAAGGCCTGAAGCAATTGCAAAAAGTATCCATCTGGGTCGAGATGGAAAACCCAGACGTGCCGTATATGACCTATCACCGGTCCGAGGGGGCGCTGAAATTGCAACACCAAAATCCTGACAAGCTGAGGGCCGTTGAGATCGGCAACGCCGGGAACTTTATGAGATGGTCGTTTCTGCAGCCTTTTATGGTGCTGAACCAACTGGCGCGGGCGTATCATGACCAAGTGTTGGGCTGCGACAACGCCGAGATTAAAGCGGCGCATCAGCAGGCCGTCAAGAGCGGCAAGTACAACCTGGTGCTGCGCTTCGACGGGCAATACGTTCGGCACCCGGCACTAACCGATGCGAAAGAATACTTTGCGGAGATGAGTGAGGCGTACTACGGCGTCAATGATTTTTATCCGTTCCTGCAGTTCGAGTTGAAGCAATATGACAACGAGGTGTGTGAACTGCTGGCAAAACTGTGGCAAGGCAAAGCGAAGTAGAGAACGATTTTTACTAACCATTAAATGTGAGGTAAAACAATATGAGCAAACACATTTCAAAATCCAAATATCTTTTGCTCTCGGTTGTAGCATTACTAATTGCAGCTCAGGTAGCAAGCGCTGTTACCTTTTATGTTTCGCCGGAAGGTAACGACAAATGGTCAGGTCGACCCCAGCGGCCAAACAGCCAGAGAACAGATGGCCCGAAAGCTTCGCTTGCTGGTGCGCGAGATACAATTCGGCAATTAAAATCGAAAGGCCCGCTCAAGGCACCTGTTCGGATTATTGTCGCGGCCGGAACATATACCCTAACCGAGCCGTTCATATTAAGCCCTGAAGACAGCGGGACGAAGGAATGCCCCATCATTTATGAAGCGGCGGCGGGCACCAAGCCGGTCTTCACCGGCGGGCGGGTAATCAAAGGTTTCAGACGCGGTAGAAACGGTATCTGGCAAACTCGTGTGCCTGAAGTTGCCGCAGGTAAATGGTATTTCGAGCAGTTGTTTGTGAACGGCCGACGTGCCGTCCGTGCCCGTACTCCGAACAAGTTCTATCATTATATGGGTGCGACGTCTGAAGTTCCAGTCGATGGTAAGCCAAAGCAATATCGACGGACGACGTCCGTCCGCGGCGATGCGCTCGAACCGCTGCGAAATCTTGACAGCAGAGAGCTTCGCGATGTTACGTTAGTGGCCTATCATAAGTGGTGTATAACCCGCCGTTTTCTGACGGCGATTGACACGACGGCCAATGTGATAATTACAATAGGAGAGAAGCTGAAGGGCTATTCCGGCTGGCCGAAAAATACCCGTTTTCACTTAGAGAATTTCAAAGCGGCCCTTGATGTGCCCGGCGAATGGTTCCTGGCGCGTGACGGCATGCTCTATTACAAGCCATTGCCCGGCGAAAACAGGACCAAGGCGCAGGTTGTAGCGCCGGCGGTTGAGAAACTCGTGGTGTTCGAGGGGAAACCCGAGGCAAAACAATTCGTTGAACACATTCAATTGAAAGGCCTGGTCTTTCACCATAATCAATCGCTGCTTCCGCGAAGTGGATACTATCCGTATCAGGCTGCCTTTGTTACCGAAGCGGCGATTATGGCCGACGGGGCGCGTAATATCGTGGTGAAGGATTGTGAAGTTGGGCATGTTGCCACGTACGGCGTGTGGTTTCGCCAAGGCTGCCGGGACTGCCGGCTCGAGCGCAGCTATCTTCACGACTTAGGCGCCGGCGGCGTGCGGATAGGCGAAGGGAGAATTCAGCCCGATGAGCCATCGCGTACGGGTCATATCACGGTTGACAATAATATTATCCGCACCGGCGGGCGCATCTATACCTCCGCGGTGGGGGTCTGGATAGGGCAAAGCGGCGACAATATGCTCACGCACAATGACATCGGTGACCTTTTCTATACCGGTATTTCGGTCGGCTGGCGATGGGGCTATAGGGAGAGTCTGGGCAAACGCAATAACATCAGCTTCAATCACGTGCATCATATCGGCTGGGGTGTCCTCAGCGATATGGGCGGCATTTATACGCTTGGGCCTTCGCAAGGCACGGTCATCAGAAACAACATCTTCCACGATATCTATTCCTACTCCTACGGCGGCTGGGGACTCTACACCGACGAGGGCAGCACCGGCATCGTGATGGAGAATAATCTGGTCTACAACACCAAGACCGGGGGCTTTCACCAGCATTACGGCAAAGAAAATGTCGTTCGCAACAATATCCTCGCTTTCAGCAAGCTCTACCAGGTACAGGCAACGCGGGTGGAGGACCATCTGTCTTTTACTTTTGAAAATAACATCGTTTACTATGATACGGGAGTGCTTCTGTCGGGAGCCTGGAACAGAGTCAAAATCAACATGGATAATAATTGCTATTGTGCCGTTGGCTCAGACGTCAGCTTCATTGGCAAATCGCCTCCTGACTGGATTAAAGAGACGGGACATGACAAAAATTCAATCATTGTCGATTCACTGTTCGTCGACGCTAAAAATTACGACTTTCGTCTAAAGCCGAACTCGCCAGCGTTGAAAGTTGGTTTCAAACCGTTCGACTACAGCAAGGCCGGAGTGTATGGAGACCCGGAATGGGTCAATAAGGCCAAAAGCGTGACGTTTCCACCGCTGGAATTGCCTCCGCAGCCGTAAAGATTAAGCGCAGAGGACGCAGAGTGCACAAAAAAAATGTATAATCAATAAGCAATAATAAATTGAAAAGATTGTAGGGTGGATTTCAGCCCACCAATTCCGTCTAAAAATCAGGTTCTTTGTCATAGTCTATAGACATCCGGCCGACGATCCACTATATGGCCGCCTTTGTTTGCAGGTGCCTTAGAAAGATCAATTTCAGTTATAGTATAGGCCCTGCTTTCATCTTCATTATTGCAAACAACAGCCCCTCTCGGACCCGTAATAAGCGATTGTCCGGGGTGCGTAAATACAATGTAAATTCCGTTTTCGTATGACCGTGTCCTCATCATGCACAAATTCAACTCACCATGCATTCCGTATGTCGGATTGAAAATGACTCGCGCCCCCTCAAGCGTGAGCGTTCGGGCCGTTTCAGGCCAACGTCGGTCCGCACATATCATAACACCAAACCGCCCAAAATCCGATTCATACACGTCAAGATGTTTACCGGGTGTATATTTATGGTCGTGACTCTGCAGATGCAGTTTGTCATACATTCCCACAAGCAGGCCCTTGCGGTTATATATCAAAGCGGTATTGAATACGCCGTCTCTTGCCTTTCGCGTACAACCGTAAATGACCCACGCCTTGTTTTGCATCGCCCACCTGGATACGGCTCGGGCATAATCAGACCTGAGAGGGTCGATTGCATATCTAACCATATCCGCTTTAGTTACCGACTTGTCCGTGGAGACATATCCATCGAGAAAACCCTCTGGTGTCACGACGACATCAACATCTTCATTCTTCTCAATATCCTTGAGGATATTTGTCAGTCTCCTGTGGTTCTCCTTCATCTTGCCCTTATCCGGATATACTTTTATCTGTGCTACCC
>JAUVYZ010000156.1 GCA_030602845.1 Phycisphaerae bacterium
GGCGAAGAAGAGGGTGTCCCGGAACTTCCGCTTCCGGCTGATAATGCCGGCGAAATTGCGTCCCTCCACCGAGTCGGGAATCGGCACGCCGACCAGGTCACAGAGAGTCGGGAAGACGTCCAGTAAATAGCAGAAGGCATCGCGTTTTTGGTTTTTCGGGATGCCGGGGCCGCTAATTATCAAGGGCACGTGCACGCTGTGCTCGTAGAGGTTCTGCTTACCCAACAGACCGTGTCGGCCCACGGCCAGGCCGTTGTCCCCGGCCAAAACGATAATCGTGTTCTTCGCCTGTCCCGTTTCCTTCAGCGCACTAAGCACCCGTCCAATCTGTGCGTCCATGTGCGTAATTATGGCGTAGTAGTCGGCGATGTGTCTGCGGATTTCCTTCGGCGTTCGAGGCCACGCCGCCAGCTTCTCGTCGCGAATTTTCATCTCGCCGTTATCAAACGGGTGCTCAGGCAGAAAACTCTTCGGCAGGACAATCTTATCAGGATTGTACATCTGCTTGTACTTCTCAGGTGCCTGCCGCGGGTCATGCGGCGCCGTGTAGGCGACGTACACAAAGAAGGGCTTGTCGTCCTTGTAGTCGCGCAGGAACCGGACCGCCGCGTCGCTGAACAGCTCGCTGGAATGCTTGCCCTTATCCCTGTACACCTTCTGCCTTGGATAATTCCCGGTGGGGTCGAAATCGTTTGCCGGAACGTTCCAATGATTGCCCATACCGCCGAAAAAGATTTTGCCCCCGGTCGAGAAACATCGGGCGAATGTTTTTTTGTCCTGGTGCCACTTGCCTGTGTGAAAGGTCGTGTATCCGGCCTTCCGCAGGACCTCAGGCAGGGTCACATCCTTTTCCGGAATTGTCTTCCCTGTGCCCTCAAGACCGAACAAAGTCCGGCCGCTCATCAGCATAGCGCGGCTGGGCACGCACACCGCCCCACTCATCGAGCCCATAATGTAGGCATTGGTGAAGGTCGTGCCGTTGCGCACAAGGGAATCTATGTTGGGCGTAATGATATGGTCGTTGCCCAACGCGCCGATTGTGTCGAAACGCTGGTCGTCGGTAAAGAAGACAAGGATGTTGGGCCGCTTTCTTTGTGCCCCCGTTATTTGGCCCATACTCTCACAGCCGGACATTGCCAGCGAGGCCGCTCCCACACCAACGGTTTTTAAAAAATCGCGTCGCGTATAATCGAGCATACTCATTTTTTGGTCCTCCTTTATATTGGTTTTCACAGGTTCTCTCCCTTACAGCTAATCAACCCTTCGCAATCGCACCGCCTTAAGGTCGAACGCCTGATTTCCCGGAATCTCCAGGGCTTTCACGCAAAGAGTTGTTCGCCCCTTGCTCAGCTCAACGGCGCCGAGGGTCAGCGGCGCCCAGATTTTTTCATAGACTTCACCGCGCCGGACACGGTCGGGACTGGGGATGGGCTCAGGGTTATGTGCTCTGCTCACCACGCCCTCCAAACTCTCCCCGCCTATCTCCACTCGCACCTTTGCACCGACGTTCTCCTTTGAACAGATATACATCAGCGTTACCTCAAAGCGGCCGGCTTCGACCACCTTGACTTCCCACCAGGGATACGCCTCGGTGCTGGTCCAGTTTGTAACATAATCGTTGGCCCAGCCGGAACGGCCCTTGTAACTAATCCCCTTCTTGGAAGGCGGCTCCAGAAACGCCTCGTGCCCCGGTAGCGTAACCACCGGCCAATGCGAGTAACCGATAGGTATAGGCAGAGGGTCAAAGCCGCCTTTGGTTACATCTCCAGCCATCGCTTCATAAGCGGCGCTGAGCTTCTTCACAATCTTCGGATATTTTTTCACGACATTGTTCTTCTGGCCTGGGTCGCTAATCATATCGTACAGTTCCCAGCGCTTACCGGCTTTGACGGCTCGCCATCGCTGTGTCCGGACCGAACCTGGAACCCTTTGCATCTGCCCCCGAGGGCTTCTAAAAGTGAATATCATACGGTCGGGCCAGCCCGCAGTCTCACCTTTGAGCAGTGGCACAAGACTGACACCATCCTGGGGCAGCGTTTCCGGCATCGCCGCCGCGCCGCACAGCTCGAGGATTGTGGCAAATATGTCAATGTGGGCGGTAATCTGAGTAACGTTGGTGCCCCGCTTGATATGTGCGGGCCAGCGGATGAATAGCGGCACGCGCACGCCACCTTCGTGAACGCTGCCCTTGCGGCCTTTCATACCACCGTTGTACCGCTCGGAGTTGGGGCCGTTATCTGTCAGGAATAAGACAATCGTGTTGTCGCTCAATTTCAGCTCATCGAGGCGCTGCAGAATCCGGCCGAGGTTGTCGTCGATATTTTCGCACATCCCATAAATGCAGGCGAGTTTGTCGTCAAGACCGCGCTTCTTGTACTTATCAAAGTATTTGTCGGGGACCTGGAACGGCGAGTGCGGAGCGTTGTAGGGTACGTAACAGAAAAAGGGCCGGTCTCTATTCTTCTCAATGAACTGTATTGCCGCATCGGTTAGCACATCGGTAATGTACCCTTTGGTTTTGACTGATTGGCCGTTGTGTTCGAGCGTGGTGTCGAAGTAGTTGTTCCAGTGTCCGCAGCAGAAGCCGAGGAACTCATCGAAGCCCTGCCCGTTCGGATGATAAGGGTAATGCGCGCCGTTGTGCCATTTGCCGAAGCAAGCTGTAACGTAGCCGGCCTGCTTAAGTGCCTCGGCAATCGTAACTTCCTCGCTGCGCATATTTTCGCGGCCGCGAGTAACGCCGTGCGTGCCGGTACGCAGGTGATAGCGGCCGGTGAGCAAACTCGCCCGTGTCGGTGCGCAAACCGGGCTGACAAAGAACCGCTCAAACCGGGCTCCGTCAGCGGCGAGTTTGTCCATTATCGGCGTATCGATTTTGTCGTTGCCGTGCGAACGTATGTCACCCCAGCCCTGGTCGTCGGTCATCACCAGGATGACGTTCGACCCTTTTCTTTGTGCCCCCGTTATTTGGCCCGTACCGCCGCATCCCGGCAGTATCGATAGTGTCCCCGCCGAAACCGCCGCGGAGCCGACTGTTCTCAAAAATTCTCTTCTTGTTTGCCTGCTCATATTATAAACGTTTCACATAGACATAATACGCCCCGCGAGATTCGCCCTTCTCATCTGTAAACCATGTCTGCAGCCGTGTCTTGCCGGCCTTGAGCTGGACCTGGAATGTCACCGCATGGGCATCTGCGGGAATTGGTTTGGTCGCGTCTACATCTGCAATCTTCAGTCTGGCTTTGGTTGCGCCAATGGCCTTACCGCGCGGAATAATAGCTGTGATAGGTTTATCGACCTCAATCGGCCAGCGCCGCAGGGCAATTTCATATTTGCCATCGCGCGCCACGTCCACCGCCCAGAAGCCGTTGGCCTTGCTGCCGTTAAGTACAGCCCACTGGCTCCACGCCGGATTCGGGCCGTGCCAGTCATGGGACATCAACTGGCAGGGATTCTCTTCGTCCGAGCCGATGATGGTTTCACAATACTCATCAAAACGCTGGGATAAATCAGCCCACCACTTATCATAGGACTTTCGCAGTTTCTCAACGACCTTCGGGTTTTTGTCGGCGACGTTGTTTTTCTGGCCGGGGTCGGCCTTTATATCATAAAGCTCTTTGCCATTGACCAACCGCCACCGCTCAGTCATGACCGCACTCTTGCGCCACTTTTCCGGATGCTCGATGCGCTGTGAGTGAACAAGCAGCGTACGGTCAGGCCAGCGTTTCGCCTTACCCTTCAACAACCCAGCGAGACTGGCCCCGTCAAATTTTACGCCGCGCGGTTTCTTCAGCCCGCACAGCTCAATCAGCGTCGGCAGCACGTCGATGTGCGCGGTGATATGCTCGACATCTCGCCCCCCCGTCAGCCCGCCGCCGGGCCAGCGAATAAAGCAAGGCACGCGGTGCCCTCCGTCATACTCAGAGCCCTTGGTTCCTCGCATGCCGGCGTTGAAGCCTTTGCCCCGGCGGAATCCTGCGGCAGTTCCGTTGTCGGTCATAAAGATAAGAATAGTGTCCTCTTCAAGACCCAGTGCTTTCAGCTTCTTTGAGAGGCGTCCCATGTTCTCATCAATATTGGTTATCATGCCGTAGAAGTTGGGGTTGGGAATGTCCTTGTTACGGTATGGCTCTGCGTACTTTTCCGCCACATTGTACGGGCCGTGCGGCGCGTTGGTCGTCAGGTAACAAAAGAACGGCCGGTCCTTATTGGCTTCGATGAACTTCAGCGCCTCATTAAACCATATGTCAGTGCAATAACCCTCAAATTTCTCCGGCTTGCCATTACGGAAGTACGTGTCGTCAAAATAGTCGTTGCCCCAGTCATCGGCGCCCTGTCCGACACCGCCTGCACGGTGGACTAACACTTCGCCGAACCCCCTGTCCTGTGGCCGGAACGGGTAGTTATCGCCGAGGTGCCACTTGCCGAAGATGCCCGTGCGATAGCCGCCCGCCGAAAAGACGTCAGCCATTGTTACTTCATCCTTGCCCAACAGCGACCGGCCCATAATCGTATGCCACACACCCGTCCGGGTTGAGTAATGTCCCGTCATCAGCGCCGAACGAGTGGGCGAGCAGGTCGGGTCGACGTGGAAATCCGTCAGGCGGATGCTTTGCCTGTGGAGCCGGTCGAGATTAGGCGTCCGGATAACCGGATTGCCGTGGCAGCCCAGATCGCCGTAGCCCTGGTCGTCGGTTATCACCAGGACGAGGTTCGGCCGCTTTCTCTGCGTCCCTGTCATCTGGCCCATACCGGAACAGCCCGGCAATATCGATAGCGTCCCCGCCGAAGCCGCCGCAGAGCCGACTGTTTTCAAAAATTCTCTTCTTGTTTGCTTGCCCATATTTCTTCTCCTTCTCTCTTATTCAATTTCCACAGAATAGAACGCTTCACATCTCTTGGTTTCGAGTTAGTAGGACTACCAACTACGAACTATGAACTACGAACTACGAACTATGAACTACGAACTATCTTGTGCAGGCCCTATTGAAAGCTGCGTGAAATCACCCGGGTTGAACTGCTCTATCAGCGAATGAACGTCATCGACGGTAACAGCTCTTATAGCATTGATGTCGTCCTCGATGGTGCGATACTGTTCTAAATATATCCAGTTAAAACCAAGGTCAATCAGCCGACCCATTGGCAGCTCATTCTTTATTACCAATGCACTCAATATCTTATTTTTTGCCTTTCTTAATTCGTCATCGGTTATGCCGCTTTGGGATAGACTGCGGAAAATACCCCTGACGGTATCGAGCACTTTGGGGACATTGCCGGCGCTGCATCGGATATAGCTGCAAAATGTCCCTGTCCCGTCCATCGCTCCAAATTGCATCGCTGCTGCTTCTGCTAATGCCTTGTCAACCAGCTCCCAGAAAAATCTTGACCCGACATCGTCACCGACGATAACCGCTAACAGCGAAGCGGCGAATCTCCTCGCGTCTTGAGCGGGCACACCGGGGCTCATCAGGCATATATGCTCGCGGGCCAGGTTTGATTTTTCAACTCGCTCCTTCTTTTTGCTCCCTTCACAGTGTTCCAGCTT
>JAUVYZ010000103.1 GCA_030602845.1 Phycisphaerae bacterium
ATATATAGCTCTGCCACAGGTGCTGGCACGAATTATAGCCGGAACAAGAATTTTGTCTTAATAGCTTGCCCCGTTAGATAATTCAAAAAAAAATAATATCTAACGAGGCTTGTATACCCGGGGCGAATTTGGTAAAACATAGGGTGTGGCCCTGGCAACATAATCGGGCAAAGTTGGTATGGGAAACTTTGCTAAGCATTATTTCTATTTCCAATGTTTTTTTGAGGCCTGAATATTAGTTAAATGGTTAAATAATCACCAATTACCAGTTACCAATCACCAATTATATTGGTACGTGAGGAGGCAAAATGTCCACCAGAAAAGACTTAATCGAAGAGAAAAAACGATTACACAGTCGCCGTGATTTCCTCAAGCAAATTGGCTTTGGCGCGAGCACACTGCTCCTTTCGCCGTTGATACCGTCTCGTGCTATGGCCGGCGAGAAGCGGAAAGACTCGTCCGCCGGTGCCCTGTACAATGAAAAGTATCGGCCGCAATTTCACTTTACTCCCCGAAAGAACTGGACAAACGACCCTAACGGCCTGGTTTATTACAAGGGCGAATACCACCTGTTCTTTCAGCACAATCCCAAAGGCATCAATTGGGGCAACATGACGTGGGCACACGCTGTCAGCACCGACCTCATTCACTGGAAGCAACTGGCCAACGCTATTGAGCCGGACGAGCTCGGCACGATATATTCCGGCTCCGCAGTGGTGGACTGGAACAACACCTCCGGCTTCCAAACCGGCACCGAAAACGTCCTCGTTGCTTTCTATACATCAGCAGGTTCACACGCCCCAAAGAAAGTGCCATACACCCAGAGCATCGCATACAGCAACGACCGCGGTAGAACCTGGGTAAAATACAAAAACAACCCCGTCATCGGATACATCAGGGCCAGCAACCGCGACCCCAAGGTCATCTGGCACGAGCCCACAAAAACCTGGATTATGGCCCTCTTTCTTGATAGGAACGATTTCGTCTTGTTCTCTTCAAAGGACCTAAAAAAGTGGACCCACATTCAGGACATCAAACTCCCCGGAAGCAGGGAATGTCCCGATTTCTTCCCCCTGGCCGTCGACGGCAATCCCGCCAATACCCGCTGGGTCTTTTGGGGCGGAAATGGCAGATACCTGCTCGGAACCTTCGATGGCCGAAAATTCACTAAGCAGGCCGGCCCCTTTGAATCCAGAGTCGGAAACTTCTACGCCTCCCAGACCTACAGTGACATCCCCGAATCTGATGGCCGAAGAATTCAAATCGCCTGGATGGCCGGCGGCAAATTCCCCGGAATGCCTTTTAATCAGCAGATGTCGATTCCCTGCGAACTGACGCTGCGCACGTTCCCCGAGGGAATCCGGCTCTGCCGCGTTCCAGCGAGGGAAATCGAGAAGCTCCGCGGCGTTTACTGGGACTTGAAAAACACTACTCTGGAACCTGGAGAAAAGCTGCTGTCCGCAATATCCGCCGAGCTGTTTGAAATCCAGACAGAGATTGAGCTTGGCACCGCTTCCGAGCTTGTCTTCAACCTTCGCGGAACTCCGGTAGTCTATAATGTGAAGAACAAAACCCTTTCCTGCAAAGGTAAGAAGACCAACGTAGCTCCGGTCGATGGTAAAATCAAACTGCATATTCTGGTTGACCGTACAAGCATTGAAGTCTTCCCCAACTATGGCCAGGTAACAATGCACCTCTGTTTCCCGCTTGATACGAACAATACCTCTGTCAATGTATCTGCCCGTGGCGGTCAGGCAAAAATCAAATCCCTGAAACTCTACAAACTAAAATCCATCTGGCGCTGAACCCCATACTTACGTGTGGTAACCGGCGTCGCTTTGCGCACAAACGCTGAGAGCGGAGGCAATTTTTGAGTTTTGAGTGTTGACTTTTCGCCGGCAGTGCGGGAAAATGCGACTTTTCGTTTGTCCCCTGCTTTGGGTTCCCGCAAGGCGGGGTCCCTCGCAGGGGCAAGCTTGTCCCCGTGAAAACGGGGATTTGAAACCCCCGGTATTTAAGGAGGCAAAAATGTTTAATGGTATTTTTCATATCCCGGAGCCGGCCAATGAGCCGGGTTTGCAATATGCACCCGGCAGTCCGGAACGGGCGGAGTTGGGAGCTAAGCTGAAAGAAATGCTCGGCGAACAGGTAGGGGTGCCGATGATAATCGGCGGAGAAGAAGTGCGCAACGGTAAACTTGCGGATATCCGCTGTCCGCACGACCATAAGCACCTGTTAGGCAGGTATCATCAGGCCGATGCGGAGCTGGTTACGCGAGCGGTCGATGCGGCAGAAAAGACCAAACGCGGGTGGGGTGAAATGCCCTGGGAATCGAGGGCGGTAGTATTGCTGAAGGCGGCGGAGCTTCTGGCAGGTAAATACCGCCAGACCCTCAATGCGGCCACGATGCTGAACATGAGCAAGACACCGCACCAGGCGGAGATCGACGCTGCGTGTGAGCTGATAGATTTCTGGCGTTTCAACCCGCATTTTATGGAAGAGGTATACGGCGACCAGCCGATGTCCACGCCCGGCGTGTTGAACTATATGAAGCATAGGCCTTTGGACGGGTTTGTTCTGGCGTTGACGCCTTTTAACTTTACGTCGATTGCGGGCAACCTTCCCACGGCACCGGCCCTGATGGGCAACACGGTCGTGTGGAAGCCGGCATCGGCCGCGGTGCTGCCCGCGTATTTTATTATGAAGGTCCTCGAAGAAGCGGGCATGCCGCCGGGAGTTATCAATATGGTGCTTGGACCTGGACCGATTGTCGGCCCGCCGGCGCTGAACGACGTCAGACTCGGCGGGATTCACTTTACAGGCAGCACCTATGTGTTTTCGACAATCTGGCGGGCCATCGGTTCGGACGTTCGCAAGTACGTCTCGTATCCTCGAATAGTAGGCGAGACCGGCGGAAAGAACTTCATATTCACCCATATGAGCTCCGATATTGACGCCCTCGTGGCGGCACTGGTGCGAGGAGCGTTCGAATATCAGGGCCAGAAATGCTCGGCGGCTTCCCGAGCGTACATCCCCGATTCGCTCTGGCCTCAGGTCAAAGAACGGTTACTGGATGAGATCGGCGATATGAAGATGGGTGATGTAACCGACTTTAGAAACTTTATGGGTGCGGTTATCGACGAAGGGGCCTTCAAGACCATCAGGGGCTATATTGAATACGCTAAGAGTTCGGCCGACCTGGAAATTATCATTGGCGGCCGATGCGATGACACTACGGGGTACTTCATCGAGCCGACCGTCGTGGTAAGTAAAGACCCGAAGTCTAAGTTGATGGTTGAAGAAATTTTCGGTCCGGTTTTGACCATATACGTGTACCCGGAAGCGGAATATGACCAGACGCTGGAGCTGTGCGACCAGACCTCGCCCTATGCGCTGACCGGGGCGATCTTCGCCCTGGAGCGCAGTGCAGTCGTAAAGGCGATGAACACGCTGCGTCACGCTGCCGGTAATTTTTACGTCAACGACAAGCCGACGGGTGCGGTTGTGGCACAGCAGCCGTTCGGCGGCACGCGGGCGTCGGGCACAAACGACAAGGCCGGCAGCTGGCTCAACCTGGAGCGGTGGGTCTCGCCGCGCGCCATAAAGGAAACGATTTTGCCGCCGAGGAACTTCCGTTATCCGTATATGGAAGAAGAATAACCGCCCCCCGCCTTCGTTGCCGAAGGCAACAGGGGGGGATTTAGTTTGGCGGATAATCGCGGCCCTTGATGCCCCGGACTGTCAGGTTAGGGTTTGGAAGGCCGTCTCGGGCGGGGCGAATCTGCTCTGCCTTAAGATAGCGGACCTGCCCGTCAGCGAAGAGATAATTTCTGCGGCCCTGCCAGCACCACCAGCCGTTGTCTTTTTCTGTGCGTGAGTGATTGCTGAGC
The DNA here is from genome assembly GCA_030602845.1 of Phycisphaerae bacterium. Lineage (GTDB taxonomy): Bacteria > Planctomycetota > Phycisphaerae > Sedimentisphaerales > Anaerobacaceae > JAUVYQ01. The sequence continues at coordinate 3,891 of JAUVYZ010000103.1, forward strand.
CATTCCCCCATGAGAATCTTTCCGGACGGATGGGCCACATTAAAGTCCTTTTGCGCCACAGATTCTTGGACAAAGTCTATGTGCCACTGTTCCTTATGATCCTGAGTGATGGTCACTGTGTTGATATGCTGGGGACTGTGGTAGAAGGTCATCGAATAAGCGTAACTGGTGGACTCGTATTTGTCTTTGGCGGTGGGGTCTGCGGGACAGAACAGGACCGAAGGATTATTCACATCGATATTGCCGCCCAGATAAGGTTCGACGAAAGCTCGCCAGCCTCGTCCCATCCACAGCCAGTAGCCCGCCGGCAGGGGGTCCTGGGCACAGGGATAGGTCTCGTCGTTTCCGTTGATGTACAGGTTCACAGCTAAATTGATTTGCTTTAGGTTGTGGGCACACTTGATTCGTATCGCCATAGCCCTGGCCCTTGTAAGCGATGGCGTAAGTATGGAGAGTAAAAGGGCGATGATTGCTATAACAACGAGCAGCTCAACAAGGGTAAAGCCGGGCCGAAGCGTCCCCCGCTTCCGCGGGGGCAAGCTTGCCCCTGCAACAGCAGAGGCTGAGCCGGGCCGGGGCCGGCCTGTATCGGATGTTTTGGGTCTAATCATCAAGTGAGAAAGTCTACTCGACTGTAACACTTTTTGCAAGGTTTCGAGGTTTGTCAACGTCGTGCCCGCGGAGCACAGCGGCGTGATAGGCCAGCAGTTGCAGCGGCACAACGGTCAGCATCGGCTGCAAAAGCTCCGGAGCATCGGGGATGCTGATTAAATGGTCGGTCCGTCCAAGGGCGGACTTGATATTCTCGTCGCCTTCGGTTGCAACAACAATAATTTTTCCGCCGCGTGCCTTGACTTCGGCAATGTTGCCCATAATCTTGTCGTACTGCGGCCCGGCTGTGGCAATGAAAAGCGCAGGCATATCCTTAACAATTAAAGCAATCGGGCCGTGCTTCATCTCCGCAGCCGGGAGACCCTCAGCGTGAATATAACTTATTTCCTTTAGTTTCAAAGCCCCTTCGAGGGCAACCGGATAATTAAATCCTCTGCCTAAGAAAAGCCAGTTGTTCTTGTCAATGTTTGCCGACGCAATTTCTTTAATATGGTCGGATTGTTCCAGTATTCGGCTTATCTTATCCGGTATCCGGGAAAGCTCATCGATGTATCTCACTGCCTCGTCACTGCTGATATGTCTTCTTCTGCCTAATTCAATTGCCAGCATTGTCAACACCGCCACCTGTGCCGTAAAGGCTTTAGTGCTGGCAACGCCTATTTCCGGCCCAACGTGCAAATATATCCCTGCATCTGTGGTTCTGGCGATGGAAGAGCCGACGACGTTAACAACACCAAGCGCCGTTGCGCCTCGTTCTTTGGCTTGTTCCACCGCTGCAAGCGTATCGGCCGTTTCCCCCGATTGGCTTATTGATATGACAACGGTGCCGTCCTTGATGATTGGATTGCGATATCGAAATTCGCTGGCGTATTCGGTCTCTGTCGGGATACGTGCCAACTGCTCAAACAGAAATTCGCCGACGAGGCCGGCGTGAAATGCAGTTCCGCAGGCAGTCAGGATAAGCCGTTTGGTACGGGTCAATTCACGTAAGTATGAAGCTATGCCGCCAAGTTTAATCCTGTTGTTCTGGCGGTCAATTCGACCGCCCATACAGGTGCTCAAAGCCTTTGGCTGCACAAAAATCTCTTTAAGCATATGATGCGCAAAATCGCCCAGCTCGATTTGTTCCAATGAGAATTCGATTTGTTTCAGGTCTTTGGTGACGGTAACATTATCAATCGTCTTGGTATGAAACCCTTCCGGGCCGATGGTAACCATCTCATTGTCGGCAAGGTATATTGCCTGAGTTGTATGCTCTACAATGGCGGCCGCATCCGAAGCTAAGATATATTCGTTATCGCCGACGCCTAAAATCAAGGGGCTGCCCTTTTTCGCGCCGATGAGCATATCGGGAAACTCTGAGCAGACAATCGCCAGCCCGTAAGTGCCGTGCAGCTCGCCAAGGGCCCGCTGGACGGCCTGTTCAAATTTGTTCTGCCCGTCGGGCTTTTTTCCCCCCTTGCTCTCGTCTTCTTTGGCATAGAAATAGCCGATTAAATTTGCTATCACTTCGGTATCGGTTTCACTTGCAAACTCGGCACTTTCATTTTGCAGCCAGGTCTTCAGTGTGCCGTAGTTTTCGATAATGCCGTTATGAACAACGGCGATTTTGCCGGTATAATCCGGATGCGGATGTGCATTAACGGCGTTCGGCTCGCCGTGCGTCGCCCAGCGCGTATGGCCGATGCCGAATGTCTCAGCGGTGTTGGGCTCATCTAAAATCGCTTCCAGGGCGCTGATTCTACCGCTGGTTTTTTTGATTCTTATCGCACCGCTGCCTAATAGCGCCACGCCGGCCGAATCGTAACCACGATACTCCAGGCGCTTTAATCCCTCTATAAGAATTGGCTGTGCAACTTTTTTACCCAGATAAGCTACTATGCCACACATTCATATCTTCCTTAATTACCGAAAGCTCAACAAAATAAATCGGCAGGAAACACCGCTGGCATAATATAAAACACAATGCCGAAAGAAAAACACGTTTCAACAAATTTCGACCAAAGTTTGCTTATTATAGAAAAATCCAGCCCATTCAACAAATCGATTCTACTTAATTGGCCTATCAGATATTCTAATTTGATGCTTATCAACCACGGCATCGGCGTAGTTCTATAACACACAATGCACGCTTGCATACCTGATTGTGCTTTACTTTCTCCCTTTAACCTTTGGTGGTTGTTTGAGCCATTCGTATAGTTCGTAATGCTCCTTGTTCATACCGAGTCTTTCATATACTTTTTGTGCCGACCCGTTTGTCTTGTCCACATACAGGCGCAGCCCCATCAGCTCCGGCGATTGCTCCACCTGCTCCTTCAAGTTCAAATAAAGCTTCTTAAATATGCCGCGCCTGCGTGCCTGTGGAATGACGTAGAGCGAATGAATCCACAACACCGTTCCGTTTCGCCAATCGCTCCATTCCGGTATCGCCAAAAGTACTCCCAGAACCTTGTTTTTTTCCTCCGCCACCCAATGAAAGTTAGTGCGGAAGTTGCTGTCTATAACAAACGCGTACATATAGCCCTTCGTAAG
>JAUVYZ010000096.1 GCA_030602845.1 Phycisphaerae bacterium
TCCGGCCTCGGATAGGGTGAACCTGGCTCGAATAAAACTGCCGAGCGACAAAACCCTGATCGACTGTATTGACGGGGATTTCCTTGGCGGCCTTAGAATACTCAGCACCGCCGGGCTAAACGATGTCTTCTGTGTTCTCAATCAAGCCGGCAATCTTAGTGACGGCCAAAAATACCGGTTTCGTCTGGCAATGGCATTAGCGGCGGGAAAAAAATTCATCTTCGCAGACGAATTCTGCTCGAATCTCGACCGCATTACCGCTGCGGTGATTTCGTACAACGTACACAAGTTTGCAAAGCGAACCGGCGTAACATTTATCTTAGCGGCAAGCCACGAAGATATACTGCTCGACCTGTCGCCGGATGTTCTGGTCGTCAAGGAATTGTCCGGCAAAACTGAAGTTGTGTATAAAAAGATTAACCGTGGAGGAATATAGCCACGAATTAACACGAATGAGGGCTGATTTTTGTTTGACGTGAATTGCGGGTTACGGAGCAACTTAGGATTGAACTAAGACAGGTAATCGCTAAAATGGTTAGGGGACATCCATCTTCTGTATTACTGTATCAAGTTGATTCATAAGAGCATTCGTACTTGTGGTTAACTGCTCTGATCTGGGGTCTGTGATGTGATTTCTCACGTCGGTCATGAGCCGCATCAGGTGCTTGCGGTCAGTCTTTGATACAGGGGGTTTGCCATCAAGCACACTCTGTGCCATATAGAGCAGGAGTTCGGCTTCGTTGCGCATTTCGATAAGGGTCGCTTCTTCTTCGTCCTGCTTTGCAAACTGCAATGCCTCCTTTTGCATTGTTTTAATATCTGACGGAGTAAGCCTATCAGTTGCTGTGACGAGAATCACCGCATCCTTGCCTATGGCCTCCTCCACGGCCTGGATTTTCATCCGTCCGTTCTGATCAATCTGAAGCGTTATGACGATTTTGGGCACTCCACGGAGTTCACGAGGAAGTTCAGTTACTAGGAACCTAACCAGAGTTTTGTTGTATTTAGCGAGGGGACGAAATCCCTGTAAAACGTGCACGTTTATTGTTTCCTGGTAGTCAGCTGCAGTAGAGAATATCTCCTGCTCAGACAGTGGCAGTTCACCGCCCGCAGTGATAATCGGCTCAAAGAGACCTCCATAGGTTTCAACTCCGACGTTGACAAGGAGCACATTGTCTGCAACGGGCACGAGGATGTTCTCGTTTAGTGGCTTGGTTTGGCCGAGCGGCTCTACTCTTGATTTTATTTTCCTGAGGAGCTTGCTCATGTTGCCGCCATCTGCAGAAGAATCCATTACCTGCAGTCCAAGCCGGACTAATTCAGTCTTTTGCTTCCCTGTCATGTACGCTCCTTCTGCCAGTGTGTCGCGTCCATTTATCAAAACAGAAATGCTGACTACCTTCGACATGTCAAATCCGTATGGGACAAAGGCTATGCGTCCTCTCAACTGTCCACCGGGAGGTACTGCGAATGGGCCGGAATACTCCTTGAGCGCCTTTTCCCTGCTTTCCCTTGCTGTTCGCAGCACTGTTATTGTTGGCAATGAGTTTTTGACTGTGCCGTCAGCAAGATTCAGCCGGAGTGAAGACGGGTCGATAGTAACCGTACTTTTTCCAGCCGAATTCTCCACCCCGATGATGAGGACCGAGACATTTGCTGTGAAGCCCACATTGAATTCTCTCGCTGCCTGACTTCTGTCGTTCAAAGAGGCAATGCTGACAATTGCATCTGGAAGCATGGCTGCACCGTACCAACCAGGATATTCGAGAAAAGCATCCATCCCTATTTGCTCACCCTCTTGACGAAGCCTGCGTTTGTTTGCAACGCCAACAAATACTACAATGGAAATAACAAGCAAAATGAGAGATACGTTCACTATGATACCCGCAATTGCCGGCTTCAAAATTCCTTCACGTCCATGCTTGCGAATGCCGAACAACGCGATAATGCCGAAGACCAGCCCTGCAACTATGAATAGTACTTCGATTGTAAGCATAATCATATTGCCAGATCGACTGGCCGGCTTGGTGGCGTACGAGAGGAAACAGGCGAGCACAGGAGCTAACCAACTGGCTGTTGCCGCCTGTTGGGTGAATGGCTTCTTGGCTGTTTGCGGTGCCCGAGTAGAAGAAGTGCCGTCAACGCCGGCACGAGGGCCACTTTTTTGCTTTGTTGTATCCTCGACTTCTTCAGCAGGTGTTTTTTGTTGACTTGATTCCGACATATTACTATTTACAGTTTTATTCCTTTCGCCGCACCATTTTACCGATTGCGTGTCTGGATTCAATAGAAATCTAAAGAATGCCCGAATAAATTGCGGCGCTGAATATGAGATTGCCACGTCGCTTCGCTCCTCGCAATGACAAGGGCAGTAGATTCCCGCTCTCCGTTCGGAGTCGAGAAAAAGCTGCGCGGGAATAAATCAATCAGAAGTGCAGGTAGTTTTGAGAAAATTTAGATTTTTTCAAAAATTTTTTTAATCGTTTGCGGGTAAAGGGTTAGGAACAAAGCTCCTTCTGAAAATCTCATTTTTTTCGACTCAAACGTGCAGGTTCGGGCAATTATAAAGGCCCGTCTTTTTGGCCTCCGGCCAAAACACGGCAAACTCGAAATAATAATCCGTCCCGTCTGAAGCCGGGCCGGACCTGGACGGTATCGAAGCACGAAACAAATTCAAATGACCCAAATTCAAATACTAAAACAAATCTTTTTTGCCACAGAGTGCACATACCCGCCTGAGACGTGCGGGCACAAGGAGGACACAGAGAACGTTAATCACGAATTGCCACTAAGAAACAAAGGCGCAAAGAAAACTTTAATCGCAGATTCCGCAGATTGGACGTGCTGGTCATCAAGGAACTATCCGGCCAAACACAGGTTATTTATAAGTAACGTGTTTCATATTGCATGTATATAGTATTTTGTATTTTACAGGGCTTTGGTTTGACAGAAATAGCGGTTTTGGTTATTGTAAATAGCGAAATGACTGAGCCAAAACGCAGTATTCTGTATACGATAGGCCACTCCAATCACACGATAGAGGATTTCATAGGCCTACTCAAGCGTTATGAAGTTACGGCTGTTGCGGACATCCGTTCGGCTCCCTATAGTCACTATTGTCCTCAATTCAACAAGGATATCCTCGGCGCCGACCTTAAAACGGCCAATATTGAGTATATGTTCCTGGGCAAAGAATTAGGTGCACGTCCGGATGCCCCTTCGTGTTATGAAGGTAGCCGAGTGAGTTTCCAACGAATAGCCAAAAGGAAAGAGTTCAAACGGGGGCTTCAACATTTGCTTACAGGTATCTCAAAATATCGTATCGCTTTGATGTGTGCAGAGAAAGACCCATTACAATGTCACAGAACTGTTCTCGTGTGCAGATATCTCAAAGGACAGAACCTTTCTATTAAGCACATTTTAGAGGATGGTAGTATTGAGGACCATCCCGAAGCTGAACTCAGACTGGTTAGGACACTCAAAATTGAATCGACTCTTTTTGAACCTACCAAAACCGAGACAGAACTGATTGAGCAAGCGTATGACCAGCAGGCCCAAAAGATTTCCTATCAATCAGAGGAGCTAAAGAAATCATATGAGGGGGCAGAGTGCGGCTTTGAGGCAAATCCTTCGATTTCACTCAGGACAAGTTTTTTTGATTTGACGTGAATTGCGGGTTACGGAGCAACTTAGGATTGCCTGTCTTAAATCAACGTAAAACCCGGCAAATCAATCAAATCTGCCGGTAGTTGGCGGTAAAAATCGGGTTTTTCAAAAAAAATTTTAATCGTTTGCGGGTAAGGGGTTAGGAAAAAAGCTGCTTCTTAAAATCCCACATTTTTCGACTCATTCGTGCAGGTTCAGCCAATTATGGGGAGATGGTGATTGGTAGATGGTGATTCCGTCAAACGGCGCCGGATCTTCGATGGTAATTGGTTAATGGGGGAGTGAGATTGCTACGCAATGACAGTAGGTGGATTCGGAATGCCTACAGAAAAATCGGGAAAGTGCTCTGTATGCAGGAAGCTGCGAATCGTTCGCGGCTGTCTCGATGACTACAAGCAGCTTGCACATTATCACTACCGTGACAATCGGCTGGGGCCTTATGCAGCGATTTTTGCCCTGCGTTTTGGAGATGAGACAATCGGCGTTATCGTTTATACGATGCCGAGCGCGGGACTGGAGCTTCGGAATGTCGCTACGGATAATCTGTTTGCCGGTTTCGATAAGAGGACGCAGCTATCGCTTATAAACAAATATATCCGGCGTATCAGCAGGGTGATTATCGAGCCGAGATTTCGCTCCCTCGGCTTAGCGACTCGATTGGTGCGTGAGACGATGCCGCAAATGAATGTCCACATAATCGAGGCGATAGCGGTGATGGGATTAGTCAATCCGTTCTTTGAAAAAGCGGGGATGACGGCTTACAGAGCGAAGATGCCTGCGCGATGCGTGCAACTTGGTGAAGCGCTTAGTATGGTGGGGATAGAAAAAGATTTACTGATCGACCCTCGAAAAGCACAGGAGCGACTCGGCCAGCTGCAGGGACCCAAAGCCGAATTTATCAAGCTCCAAATGAGGAATTTTCTGCAAAGTTACGGCAAAAGACGGCAAATGCAGCCCGGGCTGGAGCGAACAATATATACATTGAGCAAGCTGACATTACGTCCGGTCTATTACATCTGGTTTAATCCGAATTTAGAATAACTATGACAAATTCAATTGAATCAATTGCGTTGGACAAGCTCATCGCTCATCCGGACAACCCTAACAGGATGAGCAAAGTCAGTTACGCCAAACTGGTTCGTAACATAGAGCGGACCGGTCGATACGAGCCGTTGATAGTTCGGCCGTGTTCTGACAAAGTCGATTATTTCCAGATAATCAACGGGCATCACCGCTGTCAAGCTTTGGCTAAGCTCGGTTACGAAACCGCCGATTGCGTAGTATGGGACATCGACGACGAGGAGACGGACATTCTGCTTGCCACGCTCAACCGGCTTGGCGGTTCAGATGAATTAGCCAAAAAGCTAAAACTGTTAGAGCGGCTGAGCAAAAGAACGGAGGCGAACATACTGGCAAGGATTTTGCCGCAAACGCGAAGTCAGATTGAACGGCTCACCAATCTGAAAAGGCCGAGTGCACCGGCAAAGATGAGCGCAAAGTGCTTTGCGAACCCGCTGGTGTTTTTCGTAAACGACAAGCAGCAGGGGCAAATTGAGAAGGCATTGTCGCTGGTTGAAGAACCAAAAGCCGAGGTTACAAGGGCCGCGAAACGGGCGGCGGCTCTGGCTCAAATAGCCGGACACTTCCTTAACGATTCAAAATTTAATTCGAGGACTTGAGAGATTATGACCAGACAAAAGTACCTGGGTCAGAGACAGTTAGCAGTTTTAGACGATTTGTTCAATAGCGACCTTGATGAACAGGCAGTTCTGGACAAACATAAGGTTCGTCGGAACACATACGACAGGTGGTTGGAGGATAAGCTTTTCGTGGAACGCTTTAAGCAATACGTTAACGGACTGAAACGGCGAAGCGAGCTTTTAATGGCAAAATACAGTTGTCTTGCGGCAGCGAAACTGGTTGGGCTGACTGCATCCGGGAAAGATGAGACGGCCCGCAAGGCGTGTCTTGATATTATCTCTTTGCCGAAGATTGGGGCCAAAGAAGCTGAGCGGCCTGACAAGACAAAAAAAGACAGCGAAAAGCAAGCCGAGCAGCTTTCGGAGGCGACTGTCAGCAGATTGTTGGCGGCTTTGGCAGAAGCAGAGCAATAGCCGGTAAAAAATGGTTGAATGTAGCAGGTCAATAAATATAATAGAAGTGGGAGACTACTTGTGAAAACCAACGTATCCGGCATTAACAAGGAGGTAAGAAATATGAGTTCACTGAGCAATACACGACGTGATTTTTTAAAGGCCGCAGCGGTGGGGGTGGCATCGGTGGCGATGCCGGGGTGCACGCTGGCCGGCGAGAAGGGACGGGCCAGCAGGCCTAACATTGTTCTGATTCTGGTCGATGACCTGGGTTACGGGGACCTGTCGAGCTATGGGGCAAAGGATATGAAGACACCAAACCTCGACAGACTCATCGCGGCGGGTATGCGGTTCGATAACTTCTATGCCAACTGCCCGGTTTGCTCGCCGACGCGTGCATCGCTGCTGACCGGCAGATACCCGGACCTGGTCGGCGTGCCGGGGGTCGTCCGAACACACCTAAAAAACAACTGGGGTTATCTATCACCAAAGGCGGCGCTGCTGCCAAAGCTGCTAAAAGTGTACGGGCGATTCGCGAACCGCCCCTACCACACCGCTATCGTAGGCAAATGGCACCTGGGGCTGGAACCACCAAACAGGCCGAACGAGCGAGGCTTCGACCACTTCCACGGTTTTTTGGGCGATATGATGGACGACTACTATAACCATCGTCGGCACGGCATCAACTATATGCGGCTGAACGATAAGGAAATCGACCCGAAAGGCCATGCCACCGAGCTGTTTTCGCAGTGGGCGATAGATTACATTACTGAACGTGCGAAGTCGAAACAACCGTTCTTTTTGTACCTTGCTTACAACGCACCGCATACTCCGATTCAGCCGCCGAGGGATTGGCTCAAGCGCATCAAGAGCCGTGAGAAGGGCATCAGCGATAAACGCGCCAGACTCGTTGCCCTAATCGAACACCTCGACGACGGTATCGGCAAGGTACTCGCAGCACTAAAAGAATCCGGCGCGAGTGACAACATGCTGGTCATCTTTACTTCCGACAATGGCGGGCAGCTCAGCGTCGGTGCCAACAACGGCCTACTAAGAGGCGGCAAGGGAGGTATGTACGAGGGCGGTATCCGGGTGCCGATGTGCGCAGTATGGCCGGGCAAGATAAAGGCCGGCTCGCGCAGCGACCGCATCGCTTTAACTATGGACCTGTTCCCAACTATTTGTGAGGCGGCCGGTGCTGGTCTGGATTACGAGATTGACGGCCGAAGCATTCTGCCGACGCTGCTCGGCAGGAGCCGGCCCGCTGAGGACCGATTTCTGTTCTGGGTTAGGCGTGAAGGCGGCAGTTATGGCGGTCGAGCTTACTATGCTGCGCGCTGCGGCGAGTGGAAATTGCTGCAGAACAGCCCGTTTGAGCCGCTGCAGCTCTACAACCTGAAAGACGACCCGCAGGAGACAAAACCGCTACCCAAGAATCACAAAATGTATAGGAAACTCTTTACCGCGCTGCGAAACCATATCATCGAAGCCGGCGCTGTGCCCTGGCAGAAATACCCTGTGCAGCTCAATAATCAATAACTTGATTTTACAAGGACACAAAAGATGAAAAAGAAAAAAAATATTGCAACCACTGTGTTGTTTGCAGTCTTGGTTCTGTCGGCTGTTTCTGCGACGGGGGCGCAGAGCGTTCTGGTCGAGG
>JAUVYZ010000037.1 GCA_030602845.1 Phycisphaerae bacterium
GTTGACCTTTTTGAGAGCGACTTTTACATAGACAAAGAAATGATTAAAAAGCAGGTTCGCCGGCAGGGGATGTTTAACTTAATCCACAATCAATATGTTATCAAAATAGACTTCATTATAAAGAAGTCTTCGGCATATCAAAAAACTGCACTTTCGCGTAAAAAAGAGGTTTTAATTAAAAGTAGTCCTATGTGGTTTATTTCTCCGGAGGACCTGGTTATATCCAAGCTGAGTTGGGCAAAAGACAGTCATTCAGAGATGCAGTTGAAAGATGTGCGAAATTTAATAGAAACAGTAGATAATTTAGATTTAAAGTATATTGATAATTGGATTTTACAGTTGGGTTTGGAACAGATTTACAAAGAGGAAAAAGAATGAACGACACACATCCTGAAGTCGCTGCTCAATTTCGAGATTTAATGAAGGCCAGATCCAATGAGCAGCGTTTACTTATGGGATGTTCTATGTTTGATACAGCCAAACAGATAGTACAGAGCGCTATTTATAGTCAACACCCGGGAATAACCCCCGAAGAAATGAGAAAAGAGATTTTCTTAAGATTTTATGGACTGGAGTTTAGCCAAGCTGCTAAGGAAAAGATATTTTTAATGTTCGCGTCCCGATAATGACAAAGATTAAAAAAGGCCGTAAGCGATATTCTCACGGCCATTTTGGTCGGCAAAATGAGACTATTATTGCCCCGGCGGAATGGAACCCTCTAATTCTCTAAGCCCGCGCGACGTTTGATTTCGTCAATGTCCAGCTTCTGAATGTAGTTGACGAGGTTCTGCCAGCCCGAATAAAATCCGAATCCGCCTTTAGTCATCTCCTCGATTGCCTCCCCCTTGCTCCAGCCCTGCATGGCGATTCGATAAATCGCGCACATCGTCCCTGTGCGGTCGGCCCCGCGCTTGCAGTGGACAAAAACCGGCATGCGTGCCTTGTCGGTTACAATTTGCAAAAAGCGGACCACCTCTTTGTCCTCCGGATGCCACGTTTTCATATAAATATGCTCATAAGCTAATCCGGCATCTCCAATCTCGCCGCGGTCGGAATGGAATGACCGCAGGTTCACAATCGTTTTGACACCGAGCTTTTTCAATTTTCGTATCCCATTGGCACTCGGCTGCGCACCGCGATACAGCTCGTCCGAGACCTTGTGGAGGTTCGGCAAACCCGGCACCTCCAGCCTATATGCCCACGGCTTCTCCGCCGCATCCCGGGCCTTTGTGTCGACCTGCTTGTTCGTGAAAAGTATGCCTGCTTCGTATGCGTACGTTTGCACCAAATAAATAACTATGCAGGCAACAACCGCACCGGCCAGAAAATCCAGAATGGAACGCCGTCTCTCCGATTTTGCTCTTTCACATCTTTTCTTCGTCATCTGTTGATTCTCTGACATATTCGACTCCTGAGATTCTACATTGGCCTACAAAGGCTGCTGCCGGCTCTTCAGCTCTACTTATTCCTTAGCCCTTCCAGGGCTCTCTTCTTACGGTCTTCAAAGCTTTCTTTAAATTCTTCACCAAAATCATCTTCTCTCAGTGGTCGGCCTGGATAAGCTTGGTAAGCCCAATAAATAGCACCGGCTGTTCTTTCACGAATGTCTCTATCAGGGCTGTTTAACAATGCCTTGAGCTTCTTAACCCCTTCGTCACTTTTTGCTATGGGAATATCTTTTTCTGGATCCTCTAAAAGCGCCTTGAGTGCCTTAATTCCCTCTTCGGTGCGGGTTCTGGCAATTTCAGAAATCGCAAACGCAAATTCCCATCCGAAATTGTTGGTGTCCTTCGTGACGGCAATTAACTCAGATGTATATTCATTGTCTGGAGATTCTGAACAGACTGGAATATCAGTGTAGGCGTTCCGAACAGCCCAGCTAACCGTATTGCGTATGCCTGCATCTGGGCTTTCCAAGAGAGCTTTGAGCGTTTTGACTCCTTCGTCAGTGCGATTATAGGCGAGGGCATAGATTGCTTGATAACGGGCACGATTGCTTGGGTCTGTTGCTATGGTGATTAAGCGAGGTGTATATTCATCGTCAGGATAGAGCCGGGCTGCCTCAGCAGCAGTGGACTGGATATGTAGATTCTCCGATGCGAGAGATAACGGGATGATCTGCTTGAACTCATCCGGCGTACAACGAAAATTCCTCAACACGAACAGCATCGGTTTGACTAATCCACGGTTTTTCACCGTCTCAAGAATCATATTTTTGATTTCTCGATCACGCGGCAAATAGTACTCAAAGGCCTCAACTTCTGCCCAAGGGCCTCCGCGTTGTTGGTACATTGAGTCAATCAGCATAGGGACAATCCTGCGGTCGCAGGTGTACATCAATTTCCTGATGAGTTCTTCTCTTTTTTCCCACTTCGTTCTCCATGTGGAGGGCGTTTTGATCGCTTTCAACTTGTTTGAAAGCTCTCTGATATAATCGCCCATTTCCTTATCGGTTCGCAGTTTTACCGTTATTTCAATAGGGGCCGAACGGATTGCTGTTCTGGGCACTCCATCAATAAATCTGCCGTTCACCCCGATTCCGGTGCTGTACGGGCTTTCTTGTGGCGGTCGGCAGGCAATTGATGCATCTTCGGCTTGTCGATCCTCTGGGGGGGCTTTTAGATGTGCCGCGTAATAAATCGCGGTCACCCTATAACGCCCCGGTTCCTTTACAAGGGCCCACTGATTCAAGGCGACCGTCTTGGTAAAGGATTCGCCGTGTTCAATTTGCTGCTTTGGAAATCCTCCGTATCCGTAAGTACCTCGAAGTTTTTCTTGTGGGTCGGGAACGACCGTTCCATTTTCGCGCTTCGCCACAAGGCGGTACTCTGCCAAGCGTGAGCGTATCCCATGGCCGAAATTATCGGTATCATAGTAACGATATGAGGACTTGCCCTTATTGGTAATTGTGAACACGATTGGAATCTCGTCTCCCTGCTTTATTTCATCTTTCGGGCAGTGAATGGTCAATGTTAAATTAGGTTCGCCGGGTTTGTTGGCCTGTATATCCAGACTGGGAACCAACACGGCCAGAACAAGTACCGAAATCCAGAAAAGCGGGCGATACTTCATCGCTAAATCCTCCTTTTTAACAACTGCCCTATTTTATCTTCTTTTTAAGGATTTGGCAAGCAGTAATATCTGTTTGCAGATGCTTTTGCAAACGTGCAGGAGTGAAAACCTGAGTGGTGTAGGTTTGCCCAATTCGAAATCCGTGCACACACTTTTTGAAAAATTATCGCCGGCGATTTCTATTTTGTCTGGCTCCGAGCAGCCGAGTCCCATTTGCCTTGCTGTTTTAATCATCGGCAAATCTTCCAGCTTAATATTGACCAGCTTGCAGCAGATAGTTTCACAGGCGATTGATTCGGTTCCACCGATGAGCCAGCCGAGCGGTCTTGCTCTGCCGCGAATCGGGCCCGGGCCATCCATTGCGATGACAGCGTCAATTATCGTCAAGGCAGGATTCAGAAATTCGAATATATCGATGAGAAATTCGCAAAAATCGTCGGCATTGCCCCCTTTTCTGAAGTGCCAGAGCGCCTTTCGCTTGCCGGCGACACAGCCAAACATATTCTTGACCGCAAATGTCGCAACCAGCTGCTGATGCGTTTTGAACTTGGCTAAGTTTATAATGACATCGGCGTCGAGTGCAGCCGAACTTATGCCGACTTTGGTATTGCGTCTTCCAACTCGGCACCATTTCGGTTTATCAAGCTGTTTTACCGGCACAGATAATTCCTTCAAGGGCTCTTCTAATTTTAGCGCCTTTACACATCCGAACACATTGCCCCAGGCCGGTGAATCGCCGACGAAAGGTTTTGCGCCGAAATCTTTTAACAGCCGTGCGGTCTCGACGATTACTGTCGGGTCAGTCTGTGCGGCGTGACGGCGGGACTTCGGTGCGATGAGATTCGGCTTGAGCAGAACGCTATCGCCGCGGCTTATAAATTTTTCCAGTCCGCCGAGCAGCTCGAACTGTCTTTTTATCGCCTCGGCAATTTTGGCTTCGCTGTAATCGGTGCATCGAGTTAGTGTTACTGTCGGATTGGACATACAGCCGCTCAATAATTTATTGCCGTACAGAGCAATAAAAATATTCTGACAGCCGGTTTACGTTCGGGTGGTTTACGTTCGGTTCTGCTGAAGAACAGGCTGCCTTCGGGTCTGCTGAAGAATAAGCTGCCCAAGGTTATTTGGTGGTCGATGTATTTCTCCGGCCCCAGGACGACAAGGTCGCCCGGGCTCATTTTCAATCCGAAGCCGACGGACGTAAAAGGAAGTTCGCCGGCTTTTGCACGATACACTAATTCCGGGATTGGCCCTATTATCGGTGGTGAAAATACCGGCAGGATACTCACTTGGCACACGCCTTTTGAGCCGGGGATTTTTTCGGCTTTCATCCGCAGGGTAAGCTCTCCGGGCCCAATGCCCGCTCCTTCCATTGAGCCCTCGGTCGAGATATAAAAGACGGTTTGTTCATTGTCCAATCTTGCAATAGGAAGGTCATTGGCCCGCCCGTCGGGCAGCAATAGCGAAACTCTCTCTGTCCCTTTACCGTCGGCGGCAAGCAATAAATCCATGATTTTACTCCACATCCGGGCCTGGCCGAAGCCGGCTAAAAATGAGTTCGCTTTGAATGCCTCGTAATTATTGAATTGCAATGGTTTTGAATACAACATCCGCCAAATGTCATCCAATGCGCTGATGTTTTCGGCTGGGATTTCAAAAAGATAGACGTTAAAATTTGCTGTTTTTAGCAATTGGCCGCCAGGCCGTTTGCCACTGTGAGAGGGGGTCAAATCGCCGATTTTCAGTTGCTGCCATATAGGCTCGCTTTCTTCAGGGGCACCGCAGCCTGTCAGGCAGAAAGGCAGGCAGGCCAAAACCACAATTTGAAAAGCACGAATCATAACAATAGTGTAACATTTTTGCGCGTAACTGTCAATCAACACCCCCCGTTTGCCGCTCAGTCAAAGCAAATCCGCGCCCCGGCTCAACCCTGAAATTCGCTCTGCCCTTTTCCCCGAACGCCCGGAATAGACTTGAGAATCCCGCCGATTTGTGTTATCTACTGCATAAATGTCGTTGTTGTGTAATCTTGAAAGGCTCAATGTGAGACCAACCACCCGGTTGCTGTTGGCGTTGTTACTTGTACCGGTTGCTTCCGCTGCCTCACTTGCCGATACAGTTTTATTCGACGACCATATCGACGCCCAGCAGAAAACCGAACTCCGATTCGACGTCCCCGATGGCTGCGTGATAACAGGCCTCGGCTTTCGCGCCGCCTACGACAATATCACCACCATGCACTGTCGGTACCACCACCTTGCTCCTGACGGAACACTCACTGACCCCACCGAAGTCCATCTCGGCTCGGAGCCAAACCATGCCTGCGAGGCCAAAGTCCTCCTGCCCGATGGCTGGGTGGCGGTTGGATTCGGTGCTGCCGGCGAACCCGAATGGGACGTAACATTGCTGCGTATATGGGCAAGGCCTTTGCGCCCCGACGCCACTCTCGGCCAAATCAAAGCTTACAGTCACGGCTTCAAGCCCGACCGAGACCCCGAGCGACAAATCAACCTCACCGAACCCGACCGAATACTAACCGGCGCAGGACTGCGTTTCCACCAAAACGACATAGCCGGCATCTACGCCTGCTCAAAACGCCTCCTGAACCTAACCGACAACGCCCGAAAACGCCTCCAAAACTTCAAAACCCGCGCCTGGTTGGTAAACGGCGCTCTCCAGCTCCAGGACGAGGGCCTCAGCCAGCTAATAGATGATGCCAGGTCCTATAGCGTAACCCGAATTGACATAGTAAACCCGCGCAAGCTCTCAGCGTTCCCCTCAGCAGACAACCTCGAATGTTATGTATGGCTCGGCACCACCAATCTTGCGAACATACGAAAGCTTCTTGCCGACGCCCCCCATTTCACCGGAATAGTCCTCGACTTCGCCAGGCTCTCGCCCCAGGACCAAAACCCCAACGCGCTGCTCAATCTCCACAAATCCTGCCGAACCGAGGACCTACGATTGTCCCTGCGCCTGGACCATCATAGCAATCCCCTCTCCGCAAAAAACATCCGGCTCGTACGCGCAATGCCCAAAGACGTAGGCCTTATAGTGCCTCTCTACGAGCCCCGGATTTTTAAGCAGGGCGACTCGCCGCTCGACTTCGCCCCCTTTGGCTCGCGTGACGTCATTGTCGAATTCGATATTGTAAGACGCTCGACGGGGCGCAGCACGCTCCCCGATGTTCGTATCGACGAGCTGCCCGGTTACATCGTCGAGGCTGCCTTGGCCGGTGCCAAAGGGTTCATCGTCCAGGTCAGCCTTGTTCGCCGCGAATTGCTCGGTGGTGTCAACTCCCTCTCACTCCAGGCCCTCCAGCGCCTCGCCGACAACCCATTCCAGTCGACCGGCCCTTTATGGAACGAATTCTGCACCGCCAAATACGGCCCCGCTGCCAGGCAAGCCGCCGCATCCCTAAAACGCACCGCAGCCATAAACGACCTTATATACCGCACATTCGACTGGCCCCTCCTCTGGGACAACGGAACAATCTTGTCTCTCGAAGCCATTGACGCCCGAATCAAGCATCTCGCCCGGATTTCATCATCGCCTGATGCCGACCTCGTCTTATGTGAGCTGCTTGAGCCGACCGACAAAACCATTGACCGCGCCGAACAAGAAAAGCAAACCGCACTCTGGCTAATCCAACAGTCCATCGCAGATGCTAACGAAGCGCTGAAAACCAATCTTACACCCTGGACTTTTTACCTGTGCGATACTATGCAAAGGTTGCAATCAACCGCTTTGTTCTGGCAGGATGCGACCCAGGCCTACCTACTGACGAAAGTCTATGCGATTGACGGCGCGCCGAGCACCCGGGCGGCCGTCGAAGCCGCTCTCAACAGACTTCGCAATTCGCACAATGATGCGACCGCAATCCCTCGTGCAGCACCGATGCTCGAAGGGACAGAGCAATTCATTGCATCGGTCGAGAAATCTCTCAGGAAATCCGAAAAGGATGCGCTCCTCGTTCGCAGCCTCGCCCGCGTCAGGCAACTGGCCGGACGGGACGAGCATGAACCGGCCGTAAACGCATTTCTTGATATTCTAAATTCCGGCAGGTTTGCACCACATCTTTCAAAACAAAATCAGGCCATCGGCGAAATCGCATCTTCCCTCAGGGCCTTCGGGGGCCTCTCCCCCAACCTCAACGTCATGCGCCATGGCGACGGCCGATGGGGCATCGAAAAAATCGATGGCCGCTGGTGCTGGGCCATAGGACCGGACAGACCCTGCCTGTATCTCGACGTCCTGGGCGGCCCGCTCAAGCGCCCGGCTGACTATGTGCTGTCGTTCGAATATTTCGACCAGGGCGATTGGAAGCTGCACTTCCACTACGATTCCGACTACCCGCCCGAGAAGAAACGCCAGTATCACCCCGTCGAGCCCCTCCAGCTCACCGATACAAAGACCTGGAAAGAAGGCTCATTCGTTCTGGCCAACTGTCTCTTCAGTTCGAGCCAGAACAATTTGGCCGACATGCGATTCGTCACCGGCTCCGGGGCCCACATCCGCAATATCCGCCTGAAACCAAAATAGATAGCATTAATCGGTTATTGAACTTTGGGTTGCCAGAGAAATGCTCCGCTGGCACCGTCAAATTTGTTTGGGTATAAACTCCCGGCACCCGCAAACCAGCCGATTCACAAATTTACCTACTTGAGGGGCACTGCTGTTTGGTCTTTAATAATGCCATTGTTTGTGCAAAGAGAATTCAAATTGGAAAGGTCCGGTTAAAATGAAAATCAGTAAGCGAGCTCAGCAGGTTCCGCCAGGTCATCGTCAACATCGGCGGCAAACACTCGGTTTACGAGGCAATGCAGGCAGTCCTCGACCCCGGCGGTCAAGGTCTGCACAAAAGCAGGAGTTGGAAGAAGTCCGGGTCATAAAAAACCATGTTTTTGTGTAAATTTTCAACAAAGCTGCCTCGGAAAAGAAAATCCTCGATAGTTCAAAGTGATTTTTGTAAAATTATTGATGTCGTACGGAGAAAATTATATTGTTTAAGAGTTTATCTGGGAGATGTCAGCGATATGGGAAATTCCGGAACTATGCAGAAAAGAAACAGTATCCTTACGATAGTTGTTGGTCTCGCCGTGGCGTTATGTCTCGCGGAGGCCAGCTTCGCGAGGCAGAGGTCGAGGACGAGACGGTCACAACGGGTGCGGATGGAACAGGTACAGGTTGCCAGCCCGGACGGGAACGTTAAGTTGACAATCCTGCCCAACGCGGAGCGTCTGACCTTCACGGTAACGCTGGGCAATACCATGGTGCTCGACCCGTCTACCATCGTTATGAATCTTGACGGTTACGATTTGTCAGCGGGCGTTGTCTTCGGCAAGGTGGAGCGCTACGAGGTCAACGAGACCTACCCGTGGCACGGCGTCCACAGCACAGCGGTCAACCGCTGCAGCGGCGCCCGGATATCGCTGCGGAACGATTTGTCGTTCATCGACTATGTCCTGGACGTCCGCGTCTTCAACGACGGCGCTGCCTTCCGACACGTCATCCCGGGGGATGAAGGTGCCTCGCGCGTGCCGGACGAGTACACTACCTTTGTCATCCCGGCCGGCTCGACAGTCTGGTACCATGACCTGGGAGGGCATTACGAGGCTGCATACAAGAAGAACAATATTTCCGATGTTCCGCCCGGACAGTGGATGGGACCGCCCGTGACGTTCCGATTGCCCGGCAGCGCCGGTTACGCCTCGATCATCGAGGCCAACCTGGTCAATTACAGCGGAATGGCCCTGGAGGCCGACGGTCGGCGCGGCCTCATCACGGGCCTTGGCCACCGTCAGCCGCTGAACTATCCGTATGAGTTGCGCTACGGGCGGGATGAAGCCAGGCGTCTGGGCAAGCCGGCGTCGGTCACCGGGACCATCACGACCCCGTGGCGCGTCGTAATGGTCGCAGCCAATCTGAACACGCTGGTCAACTGTGATATCGTGCACAACCTGTGCCCGGCACCCGACCCGAAGTACTTTCCCGACGGTATCAAGACGGACTGGGTCAAGCCAGGTCTTTCGGTATGGCGATACCTTGACGGTGGAGACCGCTCGTTCGAAGGC
Organism: Phycisphaerae bacterium; assembly: GCA_030602845.1. Classification (GTDB taxonomy): domain Bacteria; phylum Planctomycetota; class Phycisphaerae; order Sedimentisphaerales; family Anaerobacaceae; genus JAUVYQ01. Next base: position 9,147 of record JAUVYZ010000037.1, read on the forward strand.
ATGAAGGAGTTTTCCCGGATGGCTGGCCAGTTGGGCTACGAATATCACATCCTCGAGGGCTTCTGGAGCAGATGGAGCGACGAGCAGATCAAGGAGATAGTGGAGTACTCCAAACAGCAAGGCGTGCGTTTGCTGTTCTGGATACACAGCAATCGACTGGGCACGCCCCAGGCGCGCGAGGAGTTTTTCACGAGATTGCACGGCTTAGGAGTCGCCGGTACCAAGATCGACTTCCTCGATCACGAGGCAAAGGAAGTCATCGACCATTACGAGAAGTTACTCAAGAAGGCTGCGGAAAATCAGATGGTAGTCAACTTCCACGGAGCGAACAAGCCGACGGGCCGGGCCCGCACCTGGCCCAATGAAATAGTTCGCGAGGGAGTTCGCGGAATGGAAAGCAGCTCGCTGAGAGAGCGAGCGCGTCACGAGACAATCCTTCCGTTCACCCGTTACCTGGCCGGCCACGCCGACTACACGACGATGCACTTCGGCGAGCGCCGCCGTGACTCAACCTGGACACACCAGATTGCCAGCCTGGCCATCTTCGCCAGCCCAATGTTGACGGTCGCTGCACATCCGCAGTCCGTTCTTGACAACCCTGCGGTTGATGTGATCAAGACTATACCGGCCGTGTGGGACCAGACCATCGTGCTGCCCGGCTCGGAGGTCGGCGAGCTGGCCATCTTCGCAAGGCGCACAGGCGAGGTATGGTACCTGGCGGTTATGTGCGGGCCTCAAGCCAAGACTATTCGGGTGCCCTTATCGTTCTTAAGCGACGGCCGGTACAATGCGTCGCTCGTCCGCGACAACAAGGAAAAGGCCGACGCCGTGGTCCTGGAAGAGGCGACCGTGCGCCGAAACGAAACGCTCACGATCGACTTGGCCAACGGCGGCGGGTTTGTAGGCCGTTTCACAAGAGATTAACAATTCCCAATCCGCTAACTAACTATTTTCGGGTGAGCTTTAAGCAGGAGGCTTGAGTAAAATGATACGACCGAATCATATTTCCAAAAGGCACTTTGTGTATTCTCTGGTCCTTGTTGTGCTTATCGTCATGCCGGCATTTGCCGGGAATGCACAAGACAGAACTGCGTGGATGAAGGAGGCCCGTTGGGGTGTGATGAACCACTATCTGGCGGACTGGATAGCCCGCAACGAGAAAATGAAAATGAACGTCGAGGTATGGAATAAACTCATAGACAATTTCGATGTGGAAGGATTGGCGAATCAGTTGGATTCGGTCGGTGTCGGCTACTACCTCATTACCGTAGGGCAAAACTCCGGATATTATCTTTCTCCCAACGCAACGTACGACAGCTACGTTGGAATCCAGCCAAGCAAGTGTTCACAGCGGGATTTGGTGGCGGATTTGTATGAAGCACTGCACAAGCGCCGGATCAAGTTGATGGTTTATTTGCCCGCGGGTGCTCCAGGCGGGGACCGCACTGCCAGAGAAGCGCTTCAATGGCACAGAGGCGCCTACCGGAACCGTGAGTTTCAGCTTAAATGGGAGAAAGTGATCCGGGAATGGTCCATGCGCTGGGGCAAGAAGGGGAGCGGCTGGTGGTTCGACGGCTGTGACTGGCCGAACTCGATGTATCGCCATGTGGAACC
>JAUVYZ010000112.1 GCA_030602845.1 Phycisphaerae bacterium
AGCGCGGACACGTTTAAGCGCCTCTCTGTAAAACTTGTCGGCGCGGGTCTGAAAATCAACAAGAAAACAAAGCTTTTTGGCCGTGGCTTTCCTACCGCTGCTGCCGATACTTTGGCAGCCGGGCACATCCACCGCGAGGGGCTTGGCAACATACACATGACAGCCGGCATCCACCGCCGCGGCGGCCTGCTCAGGGTGAAAATACGGCGGGCTCTCAATCGCCACCGCATCCACCTTATCCAGGAGTTTGCGATAACCTGACAGGCCGGTATAACGGCGGGCATTGTCCACACCAACTTTGCCGCCGCAGCCATCGACCCTGTCCTGGAAGTAGTCCGCCGCGGCCACGACATTGAATCCGCCGTGTTGCTTAAACAGTTCTGCTATCCAGGTCCCCCGGCCACCGCAGCCGACTATCCCCAAATCGACTTTTGAGTTGGCATCATAGCCGCGAACAAGCGCCGGCTTAATCACCGTAAACGACAGTGCAGTCGCGCCGGCGCCGGCAATGAATCGACGACGAGTAAGTCTCTTTCGGTTTTTACCTGTGATTGTAGTTTTTTCACATTCAGCCATCTTGTAGTCCTCCTTATTTCAGGGCTCCCATTGTGCAATCCCGCGCAGGATGGGAGCTATTTTAGTTCTGTGATTTTAATGTTGCGGTAGTCAATCCGCTGCCCATGGTCCTGCAGGCCGATATATCCTTTCGGTCGTTTCAGACCCAGATGCGTGGCCAGCTTATCCTTGTGCTCGTTTACGTCGGTGTCCACTATGACTGTGCCGTTCACAGTAATCTGCACCCTCGGCCTGTTACAAACGATAATCATTTTCTGCCATTCGTTTGCCTTTTTCGTGGCCCGCTTCGATGGGGCTTGAACATTGTAAATGCTGCCGGTGTATTGACTCGGCCTCAACTTCGCCCATTTCTCCGCGTAATCATCGAGTATCTGGATTTCCATCCCCTCATACGCAGGATTGCCCTCGTGTGGCGACCGCACAAAAACACCGCTGTTGCCTCCCGGCGGCACACGAAACTCCAGCTCCAGTTTGAAATTGTCGTACTCCTTCTTCGTGGACAGCCAGCCTCCGTGACCGCCCGCAGTGTATAGAATTCCGTCTTCTAATTTCCAGCTTCCTTCTTGCCCGCCTATCTGCTGCCAGTCGGTCAAGCCATTGGCCAGCAGGTCCTGTTTTGGACCTAATCCTAACTCAGCACAGGAGCCAACAAACGCAACTATCGCCGCCAACAAAACCACCAATACCGCTTTCTTTTGATACATCTTATTTCTCCTAAAAATAATATAAAACCAATTCCTGTTATTATGTAACTTAGGGGGCCGCCCTCGACCTTTGAATAACGCAGTCGGCGTACAAGAATACTCGCAACCGGCGACGGAGTCAAGCGTAATTTCGCCCCGCACATCGAGAATCGAGCAACGAAATAATCAATAGTCAATAATGAATAGTCAATAGTTGTAGGGTTTTTTGCCGTGCTTTATCCGGCTTTCCGTCTGCATCCGGCGCAGGGTATCGGTCAAGAGCTCTGCGAGCTGCCTGTCGCTCATATTCGCGACCTCGCCGGCCGGTATGGCTTTGCCGTAACAGACTTCAATCCGGCCGGGCGAAAATATCTTCTTGTGCCTCGGCCAACATTCAAAGGCGCCGTCAATCAATACCGGCACAACCGCCGCCTCTCCCCGCCTGCACAGAAGGCCAAAGCCAGGCTTAAAGGGCTCAATTTTCCCGTCAATCGTACGCGTGCCTTCTGGAAAAACACAAACCCCTCTGCCTTCTTTGAGTTTGCCGATGACCTTCCTCATCGCAGACAAATCCGCCTTGCCCTGCTTGACCGGTATAGTATTGACCGAAGAAATCAGCCGGCCGAAAAACCTGTTTTTCCAGAGCGAATCACGGGCAAGAAAATACAAAGGCCTTTTCAAAGGTATTCCGCAAAATATCGGGTCAAGATAGCTCTGGTGGTTACCGACCAGAACAAAAGCGCCTTTATCGGGAACATTTTCCCTCCCATAAACCTGAATCCGAAAAAATAACCTGCAAAAAACTTTGCAGCACCAGCGTGCAAACCGGAACCATCTCATTTTTGGTTTTTTTTCAGGCATTTTTCTTCCACGCAGCGCAAAACCTTTTCTACAACCTCTTCTATACCCAAATCGGTGGTATCGATAACAACAGCATCATCAGCCGGCCTTAACGGCCCCACTGCTCTGTCCTCGTCGCTTCTGTCCCTTTCTTCTATGGCCTTTTGTATTTGCTCAAGACTTTCACCCAGCCCATCCGATGGGCGGGGTTCACCGCCGCCTTTGGCCCGCAGCTCAACCAGTCTTCTTCTTGCCCTCTCGCCGGCATCAGCGGTCAGATAAAATTTTACGTTGGCATCGGCAAACGCCACCGTGCCCTGGTCTCTTCCCTCGATAACGATTTTTTCCTCTCCCGCCGCAAACTGCCTCTGCATCCGGACCAGCTTCTCCCGCAGCTTTGCCGCCGAAGCGATATGCCGGGCCTTGGCGGTAACTTCCGGCCCGCGTATCCGCTCGGTAACATCAACCCCATCGATGCGAACCGCCATTTTGCCTTCTTTGACCGCAAATTGAAATTCGCTTGTTTCCAGAACGCCGAGCAGCTTCTCCTCATCGCCCATATCGACGCCGGCCTCAATCGCAGCTAACGTTACAGCCCGATACATCGCACCGGTATCGAGGAAACTCGCCCCCAGCCGTTCAGCTAACAGTCGCGCCACCGTGCTCTTACCGCTGGCCGCAGGACCATCAATTGTAATAACCAGATTCGCCATCTCATTGAGGTTTCCATTCGGCGTTCTCTTTATACTCCATTAACTCCACAACCGCACCGTCTTCAGTTTTATAAAAACCAACGACAGCAAATCCAACGTCGAAAGGCTCTATAAGCACCTCCATACCCTTACTGGCTTCTGCCAGATCGGGAACCGAAAAGGCTATGTGCGGCTGGGTGCGGACAGGACCCTCAACAGGTGAGTCCAGCTCAAATCTTAGCCACTCGATTCTGAATGGGTGTTCGTTAGGATTGGTTACCCATACACGCGTCGCTGCAACAAAATCTTCGCCCTGATGCTTCTGAGCCGTAACCAGACCAACATGGTCAAATTTCAGCATACTATTTCTCCCAATTTCCCGGTTCGACTGATTTATACTACAAGCTGCAAACACTACGACACCGCATACTAATATAAATATAAGTCTATTCATTTCTCAACCTTTCCAGACACCGTTCTGCTTTTTGATTTTTTCAGCTTTGACAACAATAATACTCGTATCATCACACTGACTGGCAAGTCCCACAAACCGCCTTCTGTACCCGAGTATATTTTTAACCATCTGCTCTGCCGAGCCTGCGGTAAATTTCTTTGCGGTTTTCAGCAAATTTTCCCTGCCCCAGAACCGGCCATCGAAGTTGGCTGCGTCAACCAGCCCGTCGCTGTAAAACAGCAAACAATCACCGTCCGCAAGCGCCATCGTTTCAATCTCGTATTCCGCCTGCGGCTCGACTCCAAGCACAAGTCCGCCTTTTTCCAGTTCCGTAATTTGCCCTTCTCTTATCAGCACCGTCGGCTCGTGCCCGCAATTGCAATAGGTTACAGCCATATCTTTAACGTCAATGATTGCGTAAAACAGCGTAACAAACTCGCCGTCCCTGCACTCACTGCACGCCATCTTATTTAGCTTATCGATAATCTCCCGTATAGCCTCGCTGCTGCCTTCGGTATCGGCGTAAGCCCGCACCGCACCTCTAAAACAACTCATCATTAGTGCCGCAGGAATACCTTTGCCTATCACATCAGCAATCGCCACGACAACGCAGGTGTCACTCACCTGAAGAAAATCGTAAAGGTCACCGCCTACGTCAAAACAGGGAATATAAGCAGCTGCTATGTCCAGACCGGGTATCAGCGGCGCCTTTTCCGGAATCATTCTTCGCTGAACAATCCCTGCCAGCCGCATCTGCTCGGCGATGCGTTCGCCTTCGATTGCCTCGGCATACAGCCTGGCGTTTGTTATCGCAACAGCACACTGCGAAGCAACCGCCCTGGCAAGGCCGATATCATCTTCATCAAAGCGTTTCGGCCTGGGACTATACAGCCGAAGCACGCCAATCGCTTTATTCCTGAATTGCATCGCAACGGTAAGCTGACTGACAAGACCCTCTTTAATAGTTGCTTCTTTATATTTGACCCTGTCATCAATCCGCATATCATCCAGGACCACCGCCTCGCCCGCAAAGGCAGCTTTAACCACCGTATCGTTTTTCGAAACCACCCCCTTGTTGCGGTACTCTTCGCTGAGACCGTACGTACTTCGCATTTTCATATCGTCGGCCTCTTCATCCAGCAGACGAATCGAGCAGGCCTTGACGCCGGTAATCTTCACCGCCGCTTCAGCTAACTTATCCAGCACCTCCTGAAGCGAAAAATCCCCCGCCACAAGCGTCGTAAGCTGATAAAGCTGCTCGCCCCGCAGCATAAGACGACCTGCGGCAATGCTGCGGGGCTCATCTCTTTCTATCTGTCTCTTTGTCTTTTTTGCCATAATCAAATTTTATAACTGGTAATTGGTGAGTGGTAACTGTTTAACCAATCACCATTTCATCGTGTATCAAGTATGGATTATACTCAACTTACGGCTCTTAGTGAACCTTAATCTATTTCGCCGTCATTCGCTTGCCCCGAAAGTTGGCCGTTGGGCTTTCGGAGCTTGCATCAAAAATCGTTTTAGGTTACGATATTATGTTGTTGGTTTGAATGCGCAATACGATATACGCAATACGCAATACGAGAAATGACTGGCAAACATATAATTTTTATCGGTCAAGTGCAGGGTGTCGGCTTTCGCTTCACCGCTTTTCGTATAGCCAATCGCTATAAGCTGACCGGCTTTGTCCGCAACGCACCTGAGGGCACCGTTGAGATGCTCACCCAGGGCCGTCCTGACGACATTGCCGATTGCATCCGGGACATCCAGGATTCCTTTACCGGCTACATAAGAGAGACCAAAATCGAAGAAGTTACTTTCAACCCCCAATACACGGACTTCAAAATTACTTTTTAGTCCAACCGGCAGCTGAACACTCCCACAAGGCCAGAAAACAAAACCAAAAGAAGAATAGCTGCCCAAAAACAAAAGGCCTGTCTTTGTGGCAGGCCTTTCCAATTTTTATCTTTGTGGGTTTGCTACAACTCTCGAAATCTGTCTAATTCTCTTCAGTTTCGCTGGGCTTGACGTCCGCCTTTTTCATCAGTCGTTTGGCCTTCGATATCAAATCGACCAGCTCAATCACATCCGCATCACCCTTGAATTCTCTGCTGAGCTGCTGGGCACGCTCGAGCACTCTCTCAAGCGTTGCGCCTTTGGCCCAGTAGCTTTTGCGAAGAATCTCGGCAAATTCAGTAACAGTTGCAGCAAGCTTAAATTCGCTGCTCGAATCACCAAAGCTTTCATTGAAATCGCCCGTAGCCATAGGACTCTTGAACTCGGTTACCGCTGTCGTATCGGCGTGTTTATAGCGGACATAAGTGGTGGCGACGGTGCCTTTTTTGTCGGGCCACAGCTTCAATTCATAAAGGGCTGTTACCGAATGCCCCGCCCCGACTTCACCGCCGTCATATTTGTCGTCGCGGAATTTGTCATCCGGCACGTCCCGGTTCTCATAGCCAATCAGCCGATAGCTGCGCACAACCTCAGGGTTGAAATCGACCTGAACCTTAACGTCCCTGGCGACCACCTGTAAAGTGCCGGTCAGGTTGTCCTCAAAAATCCGTCTTGCCTCGGCAATAGTATCGATATAAACGTAGTGTCCGTTGCCCTTGTCACCCAGTCTTTCGAGCAGCACATCGTTATAATTGCCCATCCCAAAACCGATAGCCGAAAGCGTAATTCCTTTCTCCGCCTTTTCCTTGATGACCTCTAAGATATCATCGGCTCCGGTCTGCCCGACGTTGGCCACGCCGTCCGAGCAAAGTATGACCCGGTTGATAAAGCCCTTTTTGTAGGCACTTTCGGCCATCCCGTACCCGATGCGAATGCCTTCCTCAGCGAATGTTGAGCCGCTGGCGTGCAGCGATTCGATAGTGGCCAAAATCTCGTCCTTTTCGTCAAGGTCCTTATGCTCCATCACTTTTCTGCCCCGGCTGCCGTAAACAGCTATCCCTATCTTATCTTCAGGCCTTAATCGCTCAATAAGCATTCGAAGGCATTTCTTAACCAGGCCGAGCCGGTTCTCCCGCCTCATCGACCCGGACACATCAATCACGAAGGTCAAAATCGCCGGCTTGCGGTTCTCTTCACTCACCCGTTTTGCCTTCAGGCCGAGTCGCAGTAAATAGCTGTTCTTGCGCCCCGTCCCGAATTTCCACGGTGCAGCTTCCGCGTACACCTCAAACACATCCTCCTGTGGAGCGGGATAGCCGTATTTGAAATAATTGACAAACTCCTCAACCCTGACCGCCTTTTCCGGCGGCAGATGTCCGTCCTGCAGATAGCCACGGACAATCGTGTAGCTGCCGGTATCAACATCCGTTGCGAAAGTGGACAGACGGTCATCCTCGGTATCGATAAACGGATTGACGCCGTAATTCTTAAAGAACATTGCGTCAACATCCTCACCGTTTGGCGGCGTAGTACCGCCGTGCGCCATCGGATAACCACCCGGCCCCGGCTCAGGCGGCCGACAAACAACTCCTGGTGCTCTCTTAATATCCAGCCCAAAACTCCTCGGTGTGCCGACAAAAGCCGGTTTACGTCCTGCACTTCCTCGAAGGGACTTCAATGCTAACGCTTCCGGCCCATCCACTTCCGCTTTCTCCGCTTTTGCATGTAACCAGCTTGGGTCCTCC
>JAUVYZ010000130.1 GCA_030602845.1 Phycisphaerae bacterium
AAATAACAAGTATTATGGTAGAGTTTGGTATTTCAGGGACGTTACCAAGCACAAGCGGGCGGAGGACGAGCTGCAGAAGGCTCGCGATGAGCTGGAAATTCGAGTTGAGCAGCGAACCGCCGACCTTGCAAGGGCCAACGTGCAACTGCGGTCTTTGGCGGCGGAACTGACGCTGGCTGAGGAACGCCTGAGACGGCGAATAGCAACTAATGTGCACGACCATGTGGGCCAGAACCTGGCTATCTCCAAAATCAAAATAGAGTCGCTGCGGGAATCGGCAACTTCGCCGGAACTTGCCGAAGACCTGGAGGAAATTCGCGATTTAATCTCCCAGACAATTGAGAGCACACGGTCATTGACGTTCGAGTTGAGCCCTCCGGTCCTATATGAGCTGGGTTTCGAAGCGGCTGTGGAATGGCTCGTTAGACAAACGAGACAGCAGGATGGACTTTCAACCGAGTTCAAAGGTGATGGGCAGACCAAACCGCTGGATAATAATGTTCGTATTCTTTTATTCCAGGCCGTGCGGGAGTTGCTGGTCAACGTTGCAAAGCACGCGCAGGCCCGCAACGTAACGGTTTCAACTCAAAGAGTGGGTAATGAGATACGAGTGAGCGTTGAGGACGACGGCGTTGGCTTTGACATATCCCAAACCGGTTCTTACGACTACAGAACAGGCGGGTTCGGCCTGTTTAGTATACGCGAACGATTGGGGCACATCGGTGGTCGTCTTGAGGTTGAATCCAAGCCCGGGGTTGGGACTCGGATTACTCTGACGGCGCCAATAGACCAGGAGAGCCAAAACAGCAGAGAGGAGCGCAAATGAGTATAAGAATCTTATTGGCGGATGACCACAAGATTACCCGGCAGGGCCTGCGTTCGTTGCTTGACAAGCAGTCTGATATGGAAGTGGTGGCTGAGGCTGAAGAGGGGCGCACGGCGGTACGTCTGGTGCGGGAACTGTTGCCCAATGTAGTCATTATGGACGTTAGTATGCCGGACTTGAACGGTATGGAGGCAGCTCGCCAGATCACTCGTGAATTCGGCGATGTCAGGATAGTCGCTTTATCGATGCATTCCGACTCGCTGTTTGTGACGGAGATGCTAAAAAGCGGTGCATCAGGCTATCTACTGAAGGATTGCGCCTTTGAGGAATTGGCCCGCGCAATTCGCACTGTTGTCGCCGGCAAAACCTATCTGAGTCCTTCCATATCCGGTGTTGTGGTTGATGACTACCTGCATCGCTTGTCAAAAGCTGATTTTTCGGGTTTGGAGGTCCTGACGAGCAGGGAACGGGAGGTACTCCAGCTTCTGGCGGAAGGAAAGTCAACAAAGCGAATCGCTTTGAAACTGCACATCAGTGGCAAGACCGTTGAGACGCATCGTCGGCAAATAATGAATAAGCTGGATATCCACACTGTGGCCGAGCTTACAAAATACGCTATCCGCAAAGGGCTCACATCCCTCGAAACATAGCCGTTAATTGAGTGGTGCTGCGTTTTTTAACAGGGACGGCAGTCATTGCTCTGACGGTATCGAAGTCAGGTATTTCTACCGTCAAAATCAGGAATATCCTGATAGCAAGCCCGCTGTAACAGATGTACAATATATATACAAGTGTCTAAGGCCCAAAAATCAGGTGTTTTAACTTTTGGATGATGATCTTCCTAAAAATGTTAGTCTTTAAGAGGAGGATGATCTTCAGAAAAGAGGAGTATCGACTGGGCGCTGCTCTAAGGAGCTTTGGGTGTGGGCGTTCTTGGATGGCCTCAGTCTGATACTCCTTATTTTTATAATTTCACCTGCCTTTACGGGTTAGTACCTCCCTTTATTTCATTTTGAGCACGGCCAGAGGCCGGCGAAGGTAGAGAAAGTGTTTGGCCCTGGATTCTCCACAGCGGGGGCTGGTATTTGCAGCTTTCAGGCAAACCTTATTCTCAATTCTGATAAAATTTACGTTGCCTGGTGCAGTAAAAAGTTGTATAAAAGCATTTCGTAATGCGTAAGACTTGCTGTGACGGTGCAGGCCTGTGTAGTTAAGTCGTTTATGGTTCTTGTTTTAGAAGGTGGAGAAGCTATGAATCGCAAAATGGTTACAATTGACGGTAATGCAGCGACGGCATACGTGGCACACGCTACGAACGAAGTGATTGCTATATATCCGATTACTCCGAGCTCAGCTATGGGAGAACTTGCCGATGCAAAGACAGCCAGAGGTGAACCCAATATCTGGGGGACGGTTCCTTCAGTTACGGAGATGCAGTCGGAAGGCGGGGCGTCCGGAGCTGTGCATGGTGCATTGGCGACGGGTGCCTTGACGACGACTTTTACGGCCTCACAGGGGCTTTTGCTGATGATTCCCAATATGTACAAAATTGCGGGCGAACTGCTGCCGACCGTCTTCCACGTCTCGGCGAGGTCACTGGCCTGTCAGGCACTTTCAATCTTCGGCGACCATTCGGACGTGATGGCTTGTCGCCAGACCGGTTTTGGTATGATTTGTTCGTGTAACGTTCAGGAGGTTATGGATTTTGCGCTTATCGCTCAGGCAGCGACCCTGGCCTCGCGAGTGCCCTTCATACATTTCTTTGACGGTTTCAGGTCCAGCCACGAGGTTCAAAAGGTTGAGCAGTTATCGTTCGATGATATGCGTGCGATGATTGATGAGACCAAAGTTGCTCAACATAAAGCCAGGGCGCTGTCACCGGACAGGCCTATGATTTCCGGCACGGCGCAGAATCCCGATGTTTACTTTCAAGGTAGAGAGACGGTGAATAAATACTACAGGGATGCGCCGCAGATTGTTCAGGAGACGATGGACAAATTCGCGAAACTGGTTGGACGAAGTTATCATTTGTTTGATTATGTCGGGCCGGCAGATGCAGAGAAGGTTATCGTTATTATGGGTACGGGGGCCGATACCGCCCACGAGACGGCTGAGTTCCTGGCATCCAGGGGCGAAAAAGTCGGCGTGGTGAAGGTGCGACTGTTCAGACCGTTCAGCACCAAACACTTTATTGATGCTTTGCCAAAAACCGTTGAAAAGATTGCGGTATTAGACAGAACAAAAGAACCCGGTTCGCTCGGCGAGCCATTGTACATGGATGTTCGCACTGCTATCGGCGAAGCGATGGCGGAAAAGAAAACACCTTTTGAAAAATATCCTGTAATTGTCGGTGGGCGGTATGGATTAGGCTCGAAGGAATTCACGCCGGCTATGGTAAAGGCCGTCTTTGATAATCTCGATGCTGCAAAGCCCAAAAATGGTTTTACGGTAGGCATAATAGACGATGTAACGGGAACCAATCTGGAAGTTGATGAATCTTTCGAGATTTCCAGCGAGGGGTTTTTCTCCGGAATGTTTTACGGTCTCGGAGCGGACGGAACGGTAGGTGCAAATAAAAACTCCATAAAAATTATCGGTGAGCTAACAGATAATTACGCACAGGGCTACTTTGTTTATGATTCGAGAAAAGCCGGTACTGTCACCACATCACATCTGCGATTTGGAAAACAGCTTATTCGAAGGCCTTACCTTGTGAATAGGGCTGCCTTTGTTGCGTGTCATAATCCGAGTTTCCGGGAAAAGTATGTTATGCTCTCGGCGGCGCGTGAGGGCGCAACGTTTTTGTTGACCACCAGCCACAGCAAAGACGAGGTGTGGGACACTTTGCCGCAGGAGGTGCAGAAGCAGATAATCGAGAAGAAGCTGAAGTTCCACATCATTGATGCGATTGGGCTTGCTCAGGAAATCGGCCTGGGGCCAAGAATCAATGTAATTATGCAAACCGCCTTTTTCAAAATCAGCAACATCATTCCGCTCGATACGGCTGTCAATGCTATCAAAGATGCGGTCAGAAAAACTTACGGCAAAAAGGGTGAAAAAATTGTCGAGATGAACAATGCGGCTGTCGATGGCGCCCTTGAGAGAATTTATGAAGTTGAAGTTCCTGACAGGGTAACCAGTAAGATAAAGATGCGGCCGCCGGTCCCTGAAGACGCTCCGGATTTTGTCAAGGAAGTCACGGCGGAGCTTATAGCGCGGCGTGGCGATGAGCTTCCGGTAAGCAAGATGCCGGTCGATGGTAAGTTTCCGACCGGCACGACCCAATATGAAAAACGCAACATTGCCGTCGATATACCGGCGTGGGAGCCGAAGATTTGGATTCAGTGCGGCAGATGCTCGTTGCTTTGTCCCCACGCCGCTATAAGAGTAAAGGCGTACGATGAAAAGTATCTCAAAGATGCTCCAGCGACATTCAAAAGCGCCGATGCAAAAGGCAAGGACTTTGCCGGTATGAAGTTCACGGTTCAGGTAGCTCCGGAAGATTGCACCGGCTGCGGAGCTTGTGTTATTAGTTGCCCGGCGGAGGAAAAGGATGAGAACAAAAAGCCGACGGGCCGAAAGGCAATCAATATGGTGCCGCAGGAGCCGATTCGCAGGCCCGAACGCGAGAACTATGAATACTTTTTGTCGATTCCAAATACAGACCCCCAGCGATTCCGCGCCGATACTGTCAAGGGCAGTCAGTTAATTCAGCCTTTGTTTGAATATTCCGGCGCCTGTGCCGGCTGTGGGGAAACGCCTTATGTCAAGCTGCTGACGCAGCTGTTTGGGGACAGGGCTATGATTGGCAACGCAACGGGCTGCTCGTCGATTTACGGGGGCAATCTGCCGACGACACCCTACACAAAGAGGTCGGACGGCAGGGGGCCGACATGGAGTAATAGTCTGTTCGAGGACACCGCTGAGTTTGCGATGGGTATGCGGCTGACGGTTGATAAATTCAAAGAACGTGCTCTGACCCTGCTGGTTAAGGTGGCGGAAGCAGGCTGCGTTGATGCCAAACTGGCGGAGGAAATCCGAACGGCTACATTGGCCGACGAGCCGGAACAAGCTGCTATTGAACAGCAGCGGGGTCGGGTGGATAAACTCAAAGAGCAGTGCAGCAAAAGCGGCTGCGAAGATTGCAAACAGTTGTTGAGTGTTGCGGACTATCTTGTACGCAAATCAGTTTGGGGCCTTGGCGGTGACGGATGGGCTTACGATATTGGATACGGAGGCCTGGACCACGTCTTGGCAAGTAGAGTCGACATCAACCTGCTCGTTTTGGATACGGAGGTCTATTCAAACACCGGCGGGCAGATGTCGAAGTCTACACCGAGGGCGGCAGTGGCCAAGTTTGCGGCAGGGGGAAAACCAACTCCTAAAAAAGACCTCGGACTTCTGGCGATGACTTATGGGAATATTTACGTTGCCAAGGTGGCTGTGGGTGCAAATGCCAATCAGACGGTAAAGGCATTTGTCGAGGCCGAGGCATATCCGGGGCCTTCCCTTATAATTGCTTATTCGCACTGTATCGCTCACGGCTACAACCTGGTCAACGGTTACGAGCATCAGAAACAGGCGGTCAACAGCGGCCATTGGCCTTTGTACAGATTTAATCCGCAACTTAAAGAAAAGGGCAAGAACCCGCTGCAGCTTGATTCGAAAGCTCCTACACTTGATTTCGAAGAATACGCTTACGGCGAAAATCGTTACCGCACGCTAAAGCAATCGAAGCCGGAGATTGCGGCTGAACTGCTCAAACTTGCCAGCAGCGATGCGGTCCAAAGGTATGCTTTGATGGAGCAGCTTGCAAAATTGAAATGTGATTGAGTTTGGTGAGTGGTATTGAAAGAAAAATTCAAAAATCAAAGAGCAAAATGTAAAATTAAGGAAATCATTGCCGCAAAGCGGCAATTCCACAATTTTGATTTTTTATTTTTAACTTTTGATTTTTTATTACCAATAAAAGGATATGCAGGGGAATAAAATGACTAATCGATTCTCAAAAATAATTTGGCTGGTTCTTATAGCGGCTTTTGTTGTCGCAGGGTGTGAGCAGGGACAGAAGGAAGAGACGTCAGTTTACGAGGTGTTGCTCGACCCCAATTTTGTTATGCCTGAATATGCGTCTCGGGCGATTGAAGCGACCGGGGGACTCGAAGCCTGGATGAAAACGAAAAAGCTGGAGCTCGATTGCGTGGTTACTCTTTATAAGCCGGACGGCAGCTTTTACCTGACTGAGCAACACCACGAAATTCATCCGTGGTCGAGCTCCATTCGGATTTCAGCCGTTGAGCCGCAAGGCAAGTTCG
>JAUVYZ010000060.1 GCA_030602845.1 Phycisphaerae bacterium
CTTGTCCAGCACGCAAAAGCAGCTTCAAAACAAGTAGACCCGCAGCGCCCACTGACTGAAGAAGGATGCCGGGACATACAGAAAGTCGCTGCATTCATCAGACCTTTGAACTTGTGTGTTGATTATTTGTGGCACAGTGGAAAGAAACGGGCTGTCCAGACGGCTGAGGTTTTGGCTGAAGCTATTAAAGTAAAAGAAGGCACAATCGCGCACGATGACCTTGGGCCGAACGATGACGTTACGGCGTTAAAAGACCAACTTTCCTCCACCAAGCAGGATATTATGATTGTCGGACATCTGCCTTTTTTAGGTAAGCTGGCATCGCTACTTTTAAGCGGCCGTGAATCAGCCAATACGGTGGCCTTCAAGCAAGGTGGTATCGTATGCGTGAGCCGCTCCGAGGCCAATCAATGGCAAATCGATTGGATGGTAACGCCAGAGATTCTTGCCTGATGTTTTGTCCCGGTCACAATTTTTAGAAACAAAGCCTGATTATGACATCTTTGCCGACCAATGCTGGTTCTTTTAGTAAATCCGTTCAGCAGTTGTGGGAGCGTATGAATCCGTGCACGCTCTGTCCGCGTATGTGCAAGGTCAACCGCAGTAAGGGGCAAACAGGGTTTTGCGGTATCGGCGATATGGCGGTGGTTAGCTCTGTGGGGCCCCATTTCGGCGAGGAAAGCGTGCTTGTTGGTTTCGGTGGGTCGGGGACTATATTTTTTGCCGGCTGTAACTTAGGGTGTATCTTTTGTCAGAACTTCGATATCAGCCATCATCGCCACGGACACCAGATAACGATTGAGCAGTTGGCCCAATCTATGGTTGAGCTGCAAAATTATGGCTGCAGCAATATCAACTTCGTTACTCCTACCCACGTTGTCCCGGCTATTGCGGCAGCTATTGAATCGGCGCGAAAGTCCGGTTTGACACTGCCGATAGTTTACAATACCGGCGGCTATGATTTGGTTGAAACGCTCAAATTACTTGACGGCCTGGTAGATATCTATATGCCGGATATGAAGTATTCAGACTCAGCGGCTGCCAAGAAACTTTCCAGCGCAGTGGACTACCCGGAGGTAAATTTCGCGGCTGTCAAAGAGATGCATCGACAGGTAGGCGATTTGCAGATAGAGAAAGGCCTTGCTACACGCGGGCTTTTGGTCAGACACCTGGTTTTGCCAGAGAACTTAGCGGGGAGCTTCAAGATTATAGACTTTCTGGCGGAGGAAATTTCGCGTTCAACTACCATCAACGTAATGGACCAGTACCGCCCGTGCTTCAAGGCCTTTGAGCATAGCGAGATAAGCCGCCGGCCAAGCCGACAGGAAATTGAATCTGTGCGTCAATACGCAATTGAAAAGGGACTGAACGTCCTTTGGTAGTTCGTGGCTCGTGATTTGCTTCACGGTTCACGAGATATGAAATTGCTCTTTCAATGTTTTTGCATTACGGATGGCGTAGGCGTGGATGTCATTATTAAAATAGGCATAGATACTCCGAGCTTCCTTTGTATGGTCTTTGAGCCACTTTGCCCAGCTCTGTAATGCGGATTTGGAATAGTTTCCCTGATATTTGCCTGTTGGGCCGTGAAAGCGAATGTAGATTATATCGGCTGTTACTATTCGCGGCGTCTCTTTGCCCACCAAATCGTGGATGCAAAAGCCGGCATTAAATTCACCGAGCAGCTTGTAAGTATCCTGCGAAAACCAGCTTTCATGTCTGAATTCAAAAACGGCTGTCCGGTCTTCAGGCAAAACGTGCAAGAAAGCTTTCAGCCGGTCAAGGTCCTTGTGGAAATTCGGCGGCAGTTGGTAAAGAACAGGGCCGAGATTTTCCTTTAACAGCCGGACTCCCTCGAAAAACCGCTCGAGTGACTCCTGTGGGTCTTTCAGCCGTTTAATATGAGTGATGTATCGATTGGCCTTTACTGTATAGAGAAAATTCTCAGGGGCCTGCCTGTGCCAATTCTTAAAGGTTTGTTTCTTTGGTAGCTGGTAGAAAGTGTTGTTTATTTCCACGGTGTCAAAATCCTTTGCGTAGTGCTCAAACCACTTGCTCTTTGGCAGTTTTGGAGGATAAAACAGCCCTGACCAGTGGTTGTAATGCCATCCTGAGGTGCCTACTCGAATATCGCACTTAGCTCTGCTCATAAGAGATATTTTAGCCGTTTGGTTAAATAAATTTCAAAATTATTATAATCTGGTATCGTTGGTTTGCAAAAGAATTGAGTGATGGTGAATTAAGCCGAAATTTGTAAAAATCGCTTGACAAAAAAAGGGGAATGTGCATAATTGATTTTTTATAAGCAATAATTAAAAAGCGGAAGATGGTGTATGAAAGTCGATATATCCGGTATTAACAGAGAGCGAAATATAAGTATGCTTGCTTACACGCGTCGCGACTTGCTGAAAATTATAGGTCTCGGTGCGGCGGCCGGGATTACAGCACCGATTCTGCCAGCGTGGGCGCAAAAGGCAGCGGTCAAGAAGAAGTGGCGGATGCGGCTGTCGACGTCTTCGATTCACTTTATGCAACTGCCCATCGAGCAGGCGTGTGAGCGGATAGCGAAGCTTGGGTTCAAGGCTATTGACATCTGGTCGGCACACGAGGGCTGTCCACACCTCGACGACGTGGCCAAACGGCTGGGGGCAGACGGCCTGAAAAAGCTGCTGGCAAAGCACAAGCTGAAACTGTTCGCGTTTTCAGTCTATCGGGGCGGCTACAAGCCTTACGCGGAGCTGTTAGGTAATGCCGGCGGCGGCGTGGCCATTCGAGGCAGTGCGGGATCCTGCAAGCCGGAGGAACTTACCGCCCGGATGAGACAGTTTATCGAAGGCCTCAAGCCGTTGGTCGAACTGGCTGAGAAGTACAATTCTTATCTCGCCATCGAAAACCACGGTAATGCGCTGCTTAACTCGCTGGATTCGTTCAAGGCGTTCGTGGACATCAATACTTCGCGGAGGTTAGGCATTGCACTGGCGCCGTATCACATCCAGACGCTTAAAGCATCTGTGCCGGAGGCCATTCGCATCTGCGGCAAGCAGCTTTTCTTCTTCTATGCTTGGCAGCATTACGAGGGCGCAAAGCAGCTTCCGGGCATCGGCCCGACGGATATGACACCGTGGATACAAGCTCTCGCGGATATTCGATACCAGGGATACGTCAATCCCTTTATGCACGGACATCCAAAAGCTGACGTGATGGCAGCCAATCTGGCCAAATCGCGCGATTATCTGAAGGCGTGCTATAAGAGGGGGAAAGGGGAGTTGGCTAAATCGCCTGCACAAATAAGAAGGATGGCGATATTAGGCACCTGTCTTCCGGGTTGTGAGCAGATGTGGAAACAACTGGGCGGAACTCACTTCTATGGAAATCGTTTTGGCTGGCCTGATTACGATAAGGTTGAAAGCCTTGGAATGAAGGTTTTTGTCATGATTAGAGGAGAACATGGTTATCCGACAGAGCTTGAGATAAAACGAAAGGTGCAGGAGTGGAAAGATAAACCTGTTTGCGGAGGTTATTGGTGCGACCAATTGGGGCACGAGCCGGACATAACTAATCCACCAATGCACGAAAGAATACGATTTTACACAACAGTAAGAAAGTATGACGCGGATAAACAGGATCATCCCGTAATGGAAATGTTCGATATGACCGAAGCGAACGATTTCCCGAATAATCGGTACCCTGGTTGGGCGAATGCCTTTTCGGATAAAACTCACGACCTCTTGCTTTTCGACTGCTATCCGCCCTTAGACAAGTCAGACGAGGAAATGCAACAAATTATGAAACGGGTTGGTTGGGATAAATTTATCTCAAAGTATCCTCATAAACACCAGGTAATTCCCCAGATCGCTGCCTATGGCAACTATCGAAGAGGAAGTATCTGGGTCCAATACAATTATTGGAAAGAGAGACTGGGCTCTTCTGAATTTGATAACTCATACAGAGGGGTGATTGCGGTTTGCTTTTATAAAGACGAAACTGTCAGGAAAAATGCTGAGATGCGAGAGGAGATAAAAGAAGTCATCGCCGATGCGATGAAATAGCAGGTAAAATTATGTTACAAGGGCTTTTGGTCATACGTCTGGTCCTTGCCAGGGATCTTCGTGCCAAACGGCATTGGGCACAGCCCTACCATACACTTTCTAAACGGTCTTGAAAACACCGTTAAATATCTGGGATGGACGAGCTTTCGTGTTTTTTGGGCATAAGGCGGTTAGGATTGTGGAGGGGGTTGACGGGTAAGAGAATTTTGGTTACTATGCAGACTAAGTATGGGCTGGGGTCTCCAAACGCAATGAGGAGCGCCGCGGGGAGTGAAATATAAACGGAAACGAAAACTGTAATCAAGAAATAGTTATAAGGAGCAAGGCATGGAACAGAAAGAACAAGAATCGTGTAAAGCGAGTAATCTGACGCGGCGGGAGTTTATGCACGACGGCGCAGTCGTCGCGGCAGGTGTAGCCGTAGGGCTCGGTGCCGTGGGCAGCCAAAGCGCCAATGCCGCTGCGGCGATGAGAAAAACGCGCAGCTATAATCCTGAGATGGAGTATCGGCCCCTCGGGAAAAGCGGGCTCTGGATTTCGGCGGTGTGCTTAGGTGGACACTGGAAGCGCATCGATAAGATGGTGCCGGGTGTCTTCAAGGGCAGGGGCTGGCTGAGTGCTGACCTGAACGACCCAGGCTTCAAAAAAAACCGGCGCGACGTCGTGACCCGATGCATCGAATCGGGCATCAACTATATCGATGCCTGTACCTGGGAGGAGTGTGTAGCATACGCCGAGGCGCTGCGAGGCAGGCGCGAGGCGATGTACCTGGGGTTCTCATGGTACCAGGAGGAGTTGCGGAAAGAGAAGTACCGGACGGCCAAGGCGCTGCTCGGAACCCTCGACAAGGGCATGCGTAAGGCAAAGCTCGACAACGTGGACCTCTGGCGGATAACGATGCACGAGCAAAGCCAGAACCACACTTATCAGGAAGTTGACCAGATGATGAGGGCCCTCGAAGAGGCCAAGAAGCAGGGCAAGGCGCGCCTCACCGGCTTCTCCTCGCACAAGCGCTGGCATATCAAAATGATGATTGAGGTTTACCCTGAGATAGTTGACGTCGCCGTGACGCCCTACACGGCCAGGAGTAAGGTGCTACCCAAGGACAGTGTCTTCGATACGGTAAAGAAGTACGGCGTAGGTGTGTTCGGCATTAAGCCATTCGCGGGTGGTTCGCTGTTCAAAAGCGATAGTTCGCCTGGCAACCCCCAGGCAGAGGAAGACGACAAGCGGGCGCGTCTGGCCATCCGGTACATCCTGTGTAACCCGGCTATGACGGCGCCTATCCCAGGTATGATTAATACGCACCAGGTGGACAACATGGTAAGGGCCGTCAAGGAGCGCCGTGATCTGGACGTGGCCGAGGCACAGGAGCTCGAAAAGGCAATGGACGAAGCGTGGGCCAAGCTGCCACCTCACTACCAGTGGCTGAAAGATTGGGAATACGTGTAGCAGGCGGCTGTACTGAATCAGGACGATGCTGCAGGGATGTAGAAGATAAGAGTCGTGAAACCAGGAGTCGCGACAGTAGTTGTGATTGCACGGGCAGTTTGCTGCAGGTTTTTGCAGCAAACTGCTACGGAGGAGAGCCATCCCCACCTGTGCCTGCGCTACCCCCCTGCTTTTTCCCTTGACCTTGGCATTAAAAAAACTAAAATGAGCGGAAAACCTTTAGTTAAACTTTGTCTAACAGAAAGGAAACCGATATGAGTGAAAAAAATGGAGCAAACACCCAAATACACAACCACATCAGCCGCCGCAGGATGCTGCAAATCGCCGCCGGTATTGGCGCCGCCGGGGCTGCGGCCTTGACCGTTCCCTCTTGCGCTGAACGTACAAAAACAGCTGCCACCAAAGGCCGCATCAACCAGTCCATCGTACATTGGTGCTTTGCGAAGTACTGGGATGTCGAGAAGACCTGCCAGATTGCGAAGCAGCTTGGGTGCAAGAGCGTCGAACTGGTCGGGCCGAAAGACTGGGATACACTCAAAAAGCACGGCCTGACATGCGCCATCGTGCCCAACGGCATGCCTGACCCTCCGTTTGTCAAGGGCTTCAACAATCCCGAGTATCAGCCGATGTGCATCGAGAAGATACGCGAGGCCATCGACGCCTCCAGCGCCGCCGGTTTCCCAAGCGTCATCATCTTCACCGGCGAGGCGGGCGACATCAGCACCGAGGACGGCATCAAAAACTGCGTCAACGGCTACAAGAAAATCATAGGTTACGCCGAGAAAAAGAAGGTGAACCTCTGCCTGGAGATTCTCAACAGCCGGGTGGACATCGAGATGCAGGGACACCCTGGCTACCAGGGCGACCACACCGACTACTGCATTGAAATCGTCAAACAGGTCGGCTCGCCGAGGATGAAACTGCTGTTTGACATCTACCACGTGCAGATTATGGACGGGGACATCATCACGCGCATCCGACAGTACAAGGACTACATCGGCCACTACCATACTGCCGGCAACCCGGGCCGCGGCGAGCTGGACGACAAGCAGGAGATTAACTATAAGCCCATTATGGAAGAGATAGCCCGGACCGGGTACACCGGCTACGTCGGCCAGGAATTCATTCCGACCCGCGACCCCCTCGAAGGTCTCACCGAGGCCGTCGTGCTGTGTGACGTGTGATTCGTCGCTCGGTTGACGAATCACGACACGTCTAAATCCGGATTGTCAGGTCCAAAGTGCTTGAGCAGGACGATTGGGTCGGTTTTAGAAGGATTCGTGATAGTCACGCCCTGCTTAGCAGCTTGCTCGCTGACGAAGAACTCGTCTTGGGTCAACTGGCCGTACCTTATAAGTGCAGGAGTCTCTATGTCCCACTGCCCTACCGTACCATGACCCTGCATCGTAATAAATCCATAGGCGGCGCTGTCTTTAATAGTTACTGTTCGGCCCGGCAAAACCGTAAGCTCTTTGGCACTGAAGGCCTTTGACTTATAGCATATCCAATTTTCAATGTAACCTTCAGCTTCCATCTGCTTTACGGGCTGAACAAGCTTGGGACGCATAAATCGGTTCTTTGCAAAGTCCGGGTCAACATTCAGGTCCCAGTCGATTATCTCAAGCAAATGGTCAACGTTTCCTATCTTTTCTTCAGGTGTGTCTTTCCACAGAAGCTCCTTAGGAACAACCTGGTGGTGTGGAACTGACTCGTACATAGCGAAAACGTCCGATGCCTTCTGTGGTTCATAGGTGCAGAGACTGCCGGGGGCGTGCAGTACGCCCGGCGGCACATCCCAGCCCGTCCCGACTTCAAGCCGATAGGCCGTGGAAAGATTGGTGATCTTGTTGTCGCCTTTTTCAAAGTCAGCCAAACACTTGCGGACCTGCTCCTTGGTTGTGCCCGGCTGGAGGCCGAAGAAGGTATAAGGAAAATCGCCTCCGTAGTTATTTGCCTGCGGTGGAAAATAATAGGCCTCCGGCTTACCCAACTGGCCTGTCAACTTTGCATGTTTGTCACGATGATGTATGTGATGGGGCAAAGCGCCTTTGTTGTCGAAGAACTTTGAATACATAGGCCAGCGCTGGTGTTCGTTCCACAGTCTGTCACCGATAAGTTCGCCTTTGAGTTCATCGATTGCATCTTTCAGAAGCACTTTTTCGACTTTTCCCTTGTCCTCAAAGACAATGAAACTCAAGCCTTCATTCGGCGCAGTCAGTGGGCCGTTGTCTGCCGGTGTGGTCGATGAAAACCATCGTTCATCAAGTCCTCCGCGCTCGCCGCCGAGTGCATAATAGTCATCCGGATGGAGTTTGATGCGCCGCCCCGGCACGCAAAAAGAGCGCGGCACCCAGTTCGGCGCCAGGCGGACAATTCCTTTTCCCTGCTCAAGTGCTTTTGTCGCAATAGAATTAGCAGACATAAATCCTCCTTAGTCTATAAGTAAAGTGCATAAGTCATAAGAGCACAAGTTACAAGTTACCTGTGTTCTCCTGTTCTTATGGTTTTTTGATTGTCTCCCATTTATTGTTTTTTGCCGAAGACAACACTGCGTCACAAACATACTGCGTTGCCAGTGCGTCCCTGAAGTCCGGACACATTTTCTCGCCCTTCTCGATCCCCGAAATGAAATCGGCTAAGGTATTGATATGCCAGTGCTCATACCCAATCCCGCACCCGGGCACCCACCAGTTCTTCATATACGGATGCTTCGAATCCCACGTTTGAATCGTACGCCACCCGCGAACACTGACCGGGTCGCCGTGGTCGAAGTACTCCAGCTCGTGGGCCGTCTCAAGGTCGAACGCCACCGAACCCTTCTCTCCGTTGACCTCGAACGTATTCTGGTTCTTCCTGCCGCAAGCGTAGCGCGTCGATTCGAATGTCCCCAATGCTCCGTTCTCGAATCGCGCCAAAAAGGCACACGCATCGTCAATTGTCACCGGCATTTTCTTGTCCTCGCCCTGCATTACTCTTTCCTTGATGAACGTCTCCGTCATCGCACAGACCGAGGCGATCGGCCCGATGAACCACGTAGCCATATCGATTGAGTGGGCGAGCAAATCGCCGGTCACACCGCTGCCCGCAACCTTCGCGTCCAGCCGCCACAGAGCATCGCCGCCCTGCGGAACATCGGGGCTGATGGTATAGTCCTGGAGGTACTTCGCCCGGTAATGGAACACCCGCCCGATTTTCCCATCGTCAATAATCTGCTTCGCCAGCGCCGCCGCCGGAACACGACGGTAATTGAACCAGACCATATTCGGCTTTCCGGCCTTTTCGACCGCTTCGGTCATAGCCGCACCCTCCTCGGCGTTCATCGCCAGTGGTTTCTCGAGGGCAATTATTTTGCCGGCTTTAGCGGTCGCCATTACAATGTCATGGTGGGTGTTGTTAGGCGTGCAGATGTCAACGAGGTCGATATCGTCCCTGGCCACCATCTTGCGCCAATCGGTCTCGGTACTCTCCCAGCCCCAGTTCGCCGCGAACGCCTTGAGCTTCTCCTCATTGCTGTCACAGACACACTTCATCACCATTTCATAGCCGACGTCAAAGAACTTGTTCAACTTGAGGTATGCGTTCGAATGGGCCTTGCCCATAAAGCCGCACCCAATCAATCCTACGTTTAGTTCTTTCTTCATAAGTCCACTCCTAAAATTCCTTGCCTGAACGATTCAGGCCCACTCTATCAACCATACTTCTGGTTCAACTCGTCGACCGCCTTCTTGCACTGCTCTGTCACTTTCCACGCGTCCGCCCAGAAGCACAGGTCAATCGTCCACCAGTCGTGACCCAGATCGTTCTTGTTCAGCTCGCCAATCAGCTCGTCAAAATCTATCTTGCCCTCGCCAAAAGGTGCATGGGTCGAT
>JAUVYZ010000222.1 GCA_030602845.1 Phycisphaerae bacterium
GGCTTTGAAAACCAGCCCAGGCGCCGATGGTTAAAGGCTGCGAGGGATTTGTCGCCCGTGCCCATTCGAAAGCCGCCTCGGCCAGTGGTAAGCTTTTCTCGCCCATCCTCGAATTCCCCGGCTCGTTGTATAGGTCCCACATCAAAACCCGCTCGTCGTTTCCGAAGCTGCCGACGACATCTTTCACATATTTTTCAAGGTTAGGCCAGGCCGCCTTGTCGGTCACCCGCTTTAGACCCGGACTGGGGACCCACCCGCTGTTATGAACACCGGGAATCGGCTCATCCTGTTTACCCAGGTATGGTTCTTTCCCGGAAAATGCACAATCACAGAATAATATCGGCGTCGAGCTGATGCCGTGCTTATCGGCGATGGCCAGGAATTCATCGAGCCGTTTCTTAAGCCCCTCCGGGTCGTCGTTCCAAACTAAGTACTGCAGGTAGATGCGCACACTGTTGTAGCCGGCCTTTTCGGCCCAGCCTAATTCCTCATCGATGGTTTTGGGGTCGAATGTATCCGCCTGCCACATCTCGGTCATATTGACGGCCGTCCGCGGCAGGTAGTTGCACCCACGCAGCGGCGAAACCTTCCGGTACCACTGCCAGGCCTTCTCTTTGCTCCAGAGATTTTTCACCGCCTCGGCGGTTCTGCTCTTTATCGCTGCCTCTTGGGTATAGGCATTTGTCCCTAAGACAACTATGCTTAACGCTAAAATGATGACCTTCTTCATTTCCTGTTTATCCCCCTTACCGTATCGTAACACCTTCGGAGACGAATACATAGTTTCCTGAGCCGACCTCGTACACCGCCGCATCCGCTTCCATCCGCAGGAATCTAACGCTTTCAGACCTTGCCGCCGGCCTGCCACCTTCCGTGACACTCTCAGCGTCCCTGGCCGGCACATACACCATTGCGGTGGTATTGGCCGGGACTGTAACATTCAGCGTGAACGTGTGGCCTTTAATTTTCCAGTCGCTGACGATTTTACCGTGAATGGATTTGTAGCTTGCCTTTGCATAGTTAAAGCCACCGCCGGGCCGCGGGCGAATAATGATGCGTTTGTAGCCAGGCCCCTCAGTATCAATACCGGTAACGATTCCAAACAGCCACCGTCCCACCGAGCCGAAAGCGTAGTGATTAAACGAGTTCATACCGGGGTCCTGGAAACCCTTTTCCTCCGTCCAGCCGTCCCAGCGCTCCCAGATGGTCGTTGCGCCGTTTTTGATACTGTAGCCCCAGCTGGGAAAAGTCTCGTTGTTGAGCAGGCGATAAGCGATATCGAGATACCCCATCTGCGTGAGCGTCGGCAATAAGTAGCTCAGCCCGACAAATCCCGTTGAGAGGTGCCAGTCTCTTTTCTTGAGGTCCTCGACCAAATGTTTGGCGGCGGGTTCGCGTTTGTCTTCGGGCAATAAGTCAAAGTACAGAGCCAACAAATAGCACGTCTGCGTCTCACCCTTAATCCGGGCGTCGTCGGAAACGTAGGCCTTATTGAAGGCGTCCTTGATTTGCTGAAAAAGTGTTTCGTATTTTTTAGCATCTTCGCTTTTGCCGATGGCCGCGGCCATTTTCGACAACAGCCGCGTGCTGTAGGCAAAATACGCCGTCGCAATGACGTCTTTCGGCGTGTTCGACCCGATAGAGACCCAGTCGCCGTAACCCTTGGCCGGACGCAGTAGGTTCTTGCTGTTCTTTTGCAAATACGCTATCCACTTTTGCATCGATTCGTAGTGTCTTTCGATGACTCGCCTGTCGCCATAGACCTGGTAAATCGCCCACGGACAGATAACGCCGGCATCGCCCCACGCAGCTACACCGCTGCCCATAGCAACCTTATGCGGTGCCACATCCGGAAATGCCCCCGCTTCGTTCTGTGCGTCTTCGAGGTCGACCAGCCATTTGGTGAAGAACGCCGCCACGTCCATATTATACGTCGCCGTCCGGACGAAGATTTGCGCATCACCGGTCCAGCCCAGTCGTTCGTCACGCTGAGGACAGTCGGTAGGCACCTCGATAAAGTTGCCCCGCTGACTCCAGACTATGTTGCGCCAGAGCTGATTGACCATAGGATTGGAGCACTCGAAGGACCCGACCGCCGGCGTGTCTGAATGAACGACAATTCCGGTAATCGCATCAAGCCCCGGTTTGCCGGGATAGCCGGTTACCTCCACGTATCGAAAACCGTGAAAGGTGAAGCTCGGCTGCCAGCTCTCTTCGCCTTTGCCCGCTAAGATATACGTATCGGTACAGCGTGCCTCGCGAAGGTTCTTGGTATAGATGGTCCCATCGGGGTTGAGCATTTCCGCAAATCGCAGAACTACCTTTGTCCCCGCCTTTCCCTTGACCTTCAGCCGAACCCAGCCGGCAAAATTCTGCCCCATATCAAAAACGTACGTGTCCTTCTTCGGTTCGGTCGGTTTTACCGGTATGATTTCCTGCGTTTCTCGAACTGTCACCCCCGGATAAGACTGCACCTTACCCTCGACCTTATCGGTCAAAGCCACTGCTTCCCAGCCGGAATCGTCAAAGCCGGGCCTGTCCCAGCCGGGCATCTCTTTGCGGGCATCATAGCTCTCGCCCATCAGGAAGTCTGCCTCAAGATGCGGACCGTAGCCGGCCTTCCAGGATTTGTCGGTAACGACCGTTTCTCTGCTGCCGTCGGCGTGTTCGATTTCAAGCTGCACGAACAGCCGCGGCTCACTGCCATAGTGTTCCCGCTTTTTACCGAAGCCCAGGTAGCCGGCGTACCAGCCGTCGGCAAGTATGGCCCCGATAGCGTTGCCGCCTCTCGCAAGCAAATTCGTAACGTCGTAAGTCTGGTAGTACACCCGTTTGGTATAATCGGTCCAGCCCGGCGTGAAGTAGTCGTTGCCTACGCGCTTGCCGTTGATATGCAGTTCGTAAAGGCCCAGCGCCGAGGCGTAAACCACCGCACGCTTGATGGCCCTGTCAACCGAAAACGCCTTGCGCAAATACGGCGGCGGCGGCAAATGAAGTTCGGAGTCTTTTTGCCTGGGCACTTTATCAAGACCAATCCAACCGGCCTTCCAGTCCGACCGTTCCAGCAGACCCATCGTCCAGAACGCCGGCTCGCTCCAGGCCGACACTCTGCCGTCCTTATCCCACACGCGCACCTTCCAGAAGCAGCGCATACGCGACTTGAGATTCTTGCCGGCATAAACTATATGGCTCGATTCATCCGAATTGACCTTGCCTGTGTCCCAGAGCTCACCCTGGTTCTTCCTGAGCTTTTCCTCACTGCCGGCCACCAAAATCTGGTAGGCGCTTTGCTTCTGGCCACGCTGACTGGATTCCAGAACCCAGCTCAGCCGTGGTTTGACCACGTCAATCCCCGGAGGATTAACGCGGTACTCACAGCGCAATTCTTTTACGCTGACGCCGCTATCTGCAACATGCCCACATCCCCCCAAAACCATCAACATTGCTGCCGATAAGATTGCAGCCAACTGGCCTCTCATTTATTTACCTCCATATTCTGAATCGGTTTTTTCACTGCCGAGGTCGCAGAGCCCGCAGAGATGATATGGTGATTGGTAACTGGTAATTATTTAACCAATTTCCCAATTAACCAATTTACTAATCCACTAATTAACTAATCAACTAATTTCCTCCGCGTTCTCTGCGGTTAATCCGTGGTGCTTGAGCCGCCGTAGATAAACCGCATCCGGCCAATGTTGGGGATAACGGCAAATCGAGATTTGGCAAACGGTCTAAAACCACTGGGCCAATAGACGAACAAAGCTTTGCCTACCAGGTAGTCACGCGGGACAATGCCTTTGCGGTAGAATCGGCCGTTATTCCCCTTCCCCTTTGCTCTCCACCGCCTGCAGTCCTCGCTGTTGGGACTGTTGTCACCCAGCACGAAAAATTCATCTTTTTCAAGAGAAATAGGATTACCTTCAGCCGCCCAGTTGGGTGGGTCAGTTTTGGTGTAGTGAATATCCCTGAAAATGGCTACGTGTGAAATTGTCAGTTTGCCGGAGCCTAAAATTCTAACCTGCGGCTCAATATCTGTTCTTCTCTGGCCGGCATCGTCGCGACCACGTCCCAAATCATAGGTTAATTTTTCGCTGCCGAATTCAAAAATCAATTGATGGTCAACATTGGCAAATTTAACCAGAGT
>JAUVYZ010000062.1 GCA_030602845.1 Phycisphaerae bacterium
GTCGAAGATGCCTCTGCTCCACTCGATCCTGTCGGCTGTAACCTCATAATAAATCATCTTGAGCCTGACCATCTTTATCACAAGAAAAAGCATTACCAGTACCGCAAGCGCCACACCGGCAATAACCCTGTATCGGCCGAATGCCAGGGCCTGGCTTTCAGTAAGTTCCAAACCCAGTAGTGCGTTGGCCATATCTTCGAGAGGCAGCTTCACCAGAAGACCCGCCACAACAACAAAGAATAGCCCCTTGATTACCGCCTCAGTCATCCCCCACAGAGATGGCCTACCCTCAAACAAGACGTTATCGTTCGTCTCTTTGGCCTCGGGCGACTGCGTATTCGACCCTGAGCTGGCTTCCAAAGCTCTCGCCTTGCCGCTGTTAAGGTATTCATCGCAGAATCGGCACTTAATCGCGCGGGCCTGAATCGTCTCCGCACAAAATGGGCATTGTCTCGTCTGCAAATCAATAACTGTCATTATTAGGTATATATCGGAAATATCCGGCGAATTTGAGCAGCAGATTCTTCCTTAACATTCAAACCAATGTCCTAAATAGTATCTGTTGCGGAAACAGCATATGTCTGTCATTTCGAGCGGAATCCTGACTTGTCGGGATGGAGTCGAGAAATCTGTTTTAATAGACCTCTCGGCTGCGCTCGAGACGACTTTATTCTCTTTTTTATTAGAAGCTCTAAACTTATGAAAAAAACACCACTTCCCAACTTGGTGTAACAACCTACTACTAAAGGATTTACGAAAATTTCACCCTTGCACGGACAATTAATACAAAAATCTTTACAAAAAAATGTAAAATACACTTGACATAAAGTATAGTATGCTTTACATTATGTATAGTTTAGCTTACACAGACAAAAGCAAATTATAGTTGAAAAGGGATAAATGTTATGAATAGAGCACAGAAAATAGCATGGTTTAATTTGGTTGTAATTCTGATAGGCCTCGTGCTTTGCGGTATAGCAGTTGCGGTCTTGGCTTTCGTAGCGGAACGACCATTACGCGCAGCTCTTGGGGGACTTGGATTTATAGGCATAATTGGCTTTACTGGCCTTTCACCTTTCCTATTCAGGAAGGCAAAGGGGCAGGTTGAATTCGATGAGCGGGATCAACTTTATAACATGAGAGCATGGTTTCTGGGTTTTTGTGCATCCTATCTTTTATTTGTCATTGTGTGCATGACCACATGGTTTATCTATAGTCCGAAAGGTACTATCTCGGTTAACGTGCTGCCGCTAACAGTAATAGGTGGATTTATGGCCTTAATGCTGGTTCATTCTATAGCCATTCTTGCGCAGTACGGCTGGGGAGGGAAAGGAGAAAAATCATGAATAAGGCGCAAAAAAGAACGTGGCTTTGTTTTGCAATATCTCTTGCAACTATTTTAATCGCAGCAATTGTAACTGCATTTATACGCATAAACCAAATAGATCTTTATGAGGCAACGACGTTTAGATTATGTGGGCTTTTTATGACTATTCCCTTGATTTTGATTGTTATTATACAGTGGCGTTGGAAAAAAGTGTACGATGAGCGAGACAAACAGATCGACACCAAAGCCATCTTTATAGGCTCAGTGGGGGCTTTCATCTTTTTAGCCGGTGCGGGGGGCTTTTATGTGTTATTAGCCGGCCGAATGGGTTCGATAAGAGCTTCATTGATAATCACGTTGGTCTACTTAGCCTGTTTCGTTTGGATTCTGGTATCATCTGTGGCTGCCCTGATTCAGTACGGCTGGGGAGGCAAAGATGGCGAAAAGTGAAAGTTCTGGTGAGCAAAGTCGAACCGTCAGAAACCAGATTCGCCGGTTGCGTTTTGAAAATGGGGAGATGACCCAGCAGCAATTAGCTGACCGTGTAGGCGTAACCCGCCAGACTATTATTGCCATCGAATCCGGCAAGTACGCACCTTCGCTCACCCTGGCCTTTAGAATAGCCCGTACTTTCGCACTACCGATAGGGAAAGTCTTTCAATATCAAGACGAATATCCTCAGCCTTCAGCAACCAGTCCAGACGCCTGACTATTTGAACTCCTGCAGTAGTCCCAGCAACTTGCGGTCGAGCTTATGGCCGTGAAAATCCTCGTATGCAACGTCTTTGCGGCGGGAGTCAAGGATGCCGAATGAGCCGCGGAAGTTCCAGAGAGCCAGACCGATGCCGTGGCCGGTAAGAATCTCCAGAACGTCGCGCAGCCAGGCCAGTACCACCTTGTGCGGCGTCTTGTTATAAGCGCCGCCTTCCCCGCAGTGCACGCCAACACCCTTTTTAGCAAGGTCAGCCCATTTCTGGTAGTGCTGCTGGAGACGTTTACGATCCCAGCCGTGTCCGGGCCAGGTAGGCATAGGGAATCTATCGCCGCGAACCCACGAGGCCATATAATGGCTAACGAACATAGGCTGATATGCCCGGGTACTCTGGGCGATTCCAAGGTCGGCTAATTCCGGCGCCGGCTCATTGCCCCAGCTCATACCATCAGCTACGATGATACGGTTGGGGTTTATTTCACGGATGGCCGCCACCGCTGTCCGGACTACGCGCTCGTGGTCGGCACGGCTCATACGCTCACCAATGGAAGGCGGCTCGTTGATTAAATCGAAGCTGAGCTTGTCCTTCGAGATGCTGCGATAGCGCTTCGCCAGCATCTGCCAGTGGAAGCAGAAAGCCTTTAGCGGCTCGGCGTCCTTCCAGAGATTATGCGGCTCAATAAACTCCCTGTTCACCGAGTATCCCGGCCCGCGGTGAAAGTTCAGGCTGATATGGAGGCCGTATTTGCCGGCAAGCTGAACGGCCCGGTCGAGCTTCTCCAACATCGGCTCGTGGATTTTATAATCGTCACCGTCCTTTATCCACAGCCGATAGCACATCGGTAAACGAACGAAGTCAAAGCCCCAGTCGCGCATCCACCGGAAATCATCTTCCTGGAAATCGCCTTTGCTTCGCATTGTGAACATATCCAGCAGGTTGAAACCTCGCCAGCGCGGCAGAGCCGTCTGCGCCTTGGATTTGCTTATTTTTCCTTTTTTCTTTTCCGCCTGTGCATAGCCGGGAAACGCCGCAGCAGCAGCCCCGGCAGCTACCATTTTCAGAAACTGACGTCGATTATTTTCCATAAGATTACCCTCACTTCGAAAAACGCCTCGCAGCTCAAAATTTGAACATTGACTACATCTTGAAAATAGTAAATAGTAAACGGAAAATAGTCAACGGAAAATAGTCAATAGAAAATGGCTTTACCAACAGTTGCAATAATTGGTCGCCCGAACGTGGGCAAGAGCAGTCTGCTAAACGCACTGGCTGGGTCAATGATAAGTATCGTTGAGCCGACCGCCGGCGTTACAAGAGACCGTGTCAGCACCTTCATTGGGAGAGACGACCGGTACTTCGAGCTTATCGATACCGGCGGATACGGGGTAGTCGATGCCGACCAGCTAAGCGAGCATATCGAGCAGCAAATCATTGTAGCGATTGAATCGGCTAATCTCGTGTTGTTTATGGTGGATATTCGCGATGGCCTTGTGCCGTTAGATGAAAAAATAGCCCGGCTTCTGCGCAAAGGTGAGTTTGACGTTATTGGCGTTGCCAACAAGGCCGACACCGCCAGGATGTTTCCTGCTGCCGGTGAATTTTCCAAGCTGGGCTTCGGCGAATTCCTATGCATCTCAGCAAAGAACAATCTTAACAAAGCCGTCCTGCTCGATAAAGTCTTTGACAAACTTGCAGCTTTAGAATCAGCCAAACCGCCGGAGCCGGTTATGAAGATTGCGATAGTGGGAAAAAGAAACGCCGGCAAAAGTACCCTTGTAAACGCTA
The DNA here is from genome assembly GCA_030602845.1 of Phycisphaerae bacterium. Taxonomy (GTDB): domain Bacteria; phylum Planctomycetota; class Phycisphaerae; order Sedimentisphaerales; family Anaerobacaceae; genus JAUVYQ01. Next base: position 3,826 of record JAUVYZ010000062.1, read on the forward strand.
TGGTGGGTTCCGAGAGGGTCATTGTCAGCGAGACGCCGGGCACGACCAGAGACGCTGTGGACGTGCGGTTCGAAAAAGACGGCAAAACCATCATCGTCATTGACACCGCAGGGATAAGAAAGAAAAGCAAGATAGCCAGCAGCATCGAGTTTTACAGCTACGTCCGTGTGACACGGTCTATCCGCCGGGCTGACGTTGTGCTGCTTCTTATAGATGCCGCCACAGCCGTTTCACAGGTCGATAAGAAGGTGGCGCGGTTCATCGTTGAGGAATGTAAAAGCTGCATACTGGTGGTTAACAAGTGGGATCTTGCCAAAGACTCGGCTGTTACCGGCGACTATGAGGAGTATTTGACAAAGCTGCTGCCGGGCTTAAAATACGCGCCGATAGCCTTTACTACTGCGACCGAGGCGAAGAATATTCAGAGCGTTCTGGATTTGGCGGCTGAAATCTTCAAGCAGACCACAACATGGATACCCACTGCCAAACTGAACAAGGCGTTTGAAATCATAAAGACAGAGAAAATTGGCGGAGCCAAAGGCAAAGGCGGCTGGCCAAAGATTTATTACGCCACGCAGATTGCCGTTAACCCTGTCACGATACTTATGTTCGTGAACAACCCGGAACTGTTTGAGGAGAATTATCGCCGATTTATTATAGGCAGACTGCGAGAGCTGCTGCCCGTAGAGGAGGTGCCCATACGGCTGCTGGCCCGTTCGCATAGAAAATAGGCCGTCGTTAACAAGGAAAGATTGGTATGGATACACTTTTACTGATGCTGATTTGCGGGGGTGGGTACCTCGTCGCTTATCACACTTACGGACGATTTCTCGCCAAAAAAATCTTCAAACTCAACAAAAACGCACTCGTGCCGTCGGCGGAACTTCAGGACGGCATCGACTATGTCCCCGCCCGTAAAGGCATAATCTTCGGCCATCACTACACCTCGATTGCCGGGACAGGGCCGATTGTTGGGCCGGCCATAGGAATTATCTGGGGCTGGCTGCCCGCTATCCTCTGGGTCTTCCTCGGCTCCATCTTTATGGGGGCTGTCCACGATTTCGGCTCGCTGGTGGTCTCGATGCGAAACCAGGGCAAAAGCATCTCAGAGGTAGCTGCCAAATATATCAACATCCGTGTGCGATTCATATTCTTCGCCATTGTGTTTTTGAGTTTGCTGATTGTTATCGCAATATTCGGCGTTGTGATTGCGGCGGTCTTTACGCGGTTTCCCACTGCTGTCATTCCGGTCTGGCTTCAAATCCCAATAGCGGTGGCGCTGGGCTTTGCGGTTTATAAAAGGGGGGCCAGTGTTCCGGTTGCAACAGCCATCGCCGTAGTCGGAATGTATCTGTGCATTGCTGTTGGCAGTTGGCTCCCCTGTGGACTTGGCACGGCCTTTGGAATACCCGCCACCGGTTTGTGGGTGATAATCTTGCTGATTTACGCCTGGGTGGCTTCAACGCTGCCGGTCACAACGCTGCTACAGCCGAGAGACTATATTAACGCCTGGCAACTCTTTATCGCTATGGGTCTGTTGGTCGGCGGCACGGTGGTTGCTTCATTAACAGACAAGCTCCCCCTCGCAGCACCTGCTATCAATCCGTCGCTGCCGACAAATACCCCCCCGATATGGCCGTTTATGTTCGTCATAATCGCCTGCGGCGCCATTAGCGGCTTCCATTCACTTGTGGCCTCCGGCACAACCGCTAAACAAGTTGCAAAGGAGCCGGACTGTCAATTCGTCGGCTACGGCTCAATGCTGCTCGAAGGTTTCCTGGCAGTGCTGGTTATTATCTGCGTCGCAGCCGGTGTAGCAATGGCCGTAAAACTCGACAACGGAACAATCCTGACCGGCCAAGCCGCCTGGCAGCATCAATACAGCTCTTGGTTGGGGGCCAAAGGTATGGGGTTGTCTGACAAAATAGCCCCCGTGGTTATTGGTGCAGCCAATATAATGGGGACACTCGGCCTGCCCGAAACGGTGGGAATTACACTTATGGGTGTGTTTATTGCATCGTTTTCTGGCACAACCCTCGATACCTCGGTGCGAATCCAGCGCTATGTGATAAGTGAGCTGGCAGCCGACCTGCGAATCCCATTTCTCGCCAACAGATGGGCGGCAACCACCTTCGCCGTCCTTACCGCAGCAGCGCTGGCCTTTGCCACAGGCGCAGACGGCACAGGGGCAATGAAACTCTGGCCGCTGTTCGGAACCTCAAACCAACTCTTAGCTGCCCTGGCCTTGCTGGTGGTTACACTTTACCTAAAACGCAAGGGCGGATTCAAGTTTATCATAACTGCGGTGCCGTGCCTGATTATGCTGGTGATTACAAACTGGGCTATGGTTAAGAATGAAACGATTTTTCTCGCCGACAAAAATTGGCTTCTTGTTACAATCGGAGCCGGGATATTTGCTCTGGCATTATGGATGACGGCCGAGGCATTTATGGCCTTCTTCAGTGTCACTCATTCGACGGAGCCACCGCAGAAGGCAGACGTATCAACTTAAATTTAGCTTCTGCCGGCTGGTCAGGATTTTTTAGCTCAATTTCGCCTTTGCGGACATACTTAGCAGGAAAATTATAAATAAGCTTTCTTTTTGGAGGTTCTGTGGACTTGGCATCCTCATCGTAAATTTCCAATATCACCTGATAACGCATCTCCTCATAGGCCCGTTTTGCTTCCGAAGTCGCTCTGATTGTGATACCGCCTATCACCTCGGGCAAGTTTTCCACCTCAACATCATATTCCCCCTGCAGGATCTGACTTAAGGTAATGCCGAGCGTTGCCGCTGTTATGGTGTAATCACTAAGCCGATCCTCTTCCGGCGGTGCCGTGATTTCCACGGTTCCGGCGGCCTCTCTTATCTGGCCCGGCGCCAGCTCGATATAAGGTTTCTTCGGAACAGCCTCAACTCTTGCCTGCTCAACTTCACTGCGCGTCAACCGAACTTTCGCCGTGAGCGCTTCACCCTCCCAACCCTCAGGCACAAACATATCAACTTTTGACGGTTTGCTTTCTGCCTCTAGACGATTTCCATCTTCATCAAAACATTCAACCGTCAGTGATTTCTTAACGAGTTTAACAATATTAACAGAAAGCTTCTCCGGCTTGCAGGATTCGACCGTAAGCCCGAGCTGCTTTATCTGGCGGCTTTTTTTCAGGAAAGCCAGGACATCCAGAGGATATTCGTCGGGGTTGACCATCCCTTCCTGCTCAGCATCCAGGAAGAACGCAAGGACCAGCGAGCCATCGTTTAGTTTTCGCCTCGCATTGGTGATTTTGGACGCCGGACCCTTGAGCACAACGTTATCAACAGAAACCACTGGTTCCTCGTTGAAGCTAACCCAGAGACCCGGATTGGCAGACTTGGCAACGCTTATGGCAGCACCGGAAAAGGAGAACTCTTCGGTCTTGGCCAGATCCACCCAGACCCATATCAAGACCGTCAGAAATACCACAACTGCTATTTTGCCGTAGTTGATTCTTCTTGCCATTAGCGCATCTCGTTACAGAAGAGCATAAGAACACAAGGACACTTACGACTTATGCACGCTTCTTTTAGAAAACCTCCAGAGCCGCTCGACAATCGGTATGTACTCGACCATCGTGCTGCTCAGATGCGACCTGAGACCTGACTCGCTTATTTTCCTGGTCAACTTTCCGTTCTCGGCAAGTGAAATAATGCCGTTTTCTTCACTTACTACCAAACAGGTGGGGTCCGAACCTGCCGTTATGCCTATAGCAGCCCGGTGACGGGAACCGAGCTCAACGCCGTCTATACTGCCGGCCTCAGCTAAAGGCAACTGCACCCTGGCGGCAACTACTCTATCGCCTCGTATTATAACGGCCATATCGTGAAGGGCACTGCCGGGATGAAAAATGGTCTTGAGCAATTCAGCCGTTACCTTGGCATCGATCCGAACGCCGGTTTCTATAAATTCCCCCAACGCCACCCGCCCCTCAATAACAATAATAGCACCGGTTCGGGCGGCGGATAGCTCAGTTACAGCGGTAATTATCTCCTCTATGGTCCTTGACAACTGCTGCGATGAGCCCGCCCAAAAGCGGGGCTCGCCTATTCGCATAAGTGCCCTTCGAATCTCCGGCTGAAACGCCGCAACAGCAATAATCAAAACAGCAATCAAAAAGCCCTTGTAAAGGTATTCAAGACGCTCGAAGCCAAACTGCTCGATGACCAAATTCAGGATGAGCACACCTGCAATGAGAATGAATATAACCCCCCGGAATAACCTCTCTCCGCGAGTGCCTTCAAGAAAATCCACGGCCCAGTAAACAATAAGGCCGATAAAAAACAATTCAATGGCAACACGCCACCAATCATACCCAGCCACCCGGCCGAAATAATCGATGAGCGTTTCCACAAATCAAATCCCTTTGAAGAAAGTGTGAAACGTAAAGCCAAAAACGTAAAAGTTTTCGATTTTAAGTTATGGCTTTTAGCTTCTGCGCCTCAGGGTATCCTTTTATCGCTTAACTTGCTCGGCTTATCAAGCAGCAGCGCCGTGTCTATGTCTTCGGCCAGCTCCTGCCGATTAATACGAGCAGTGCGCAGATGCCTTCTCCTGGCCTCTGCTTCGGTCTCACCCAGCTGCGCATAAGAGCCGCAGCCGTAAGGCAGGAGAACCAGAGCACACAATATAATACCCAAAACCACTTTACAAACAAAAACTGAGACGTTTTTCATCATTTTTCCCTCTTTTCCAGCACCCAAAAGAGCTTCGGCTCGGCCGTTTTGGTGCTGGACAACAAGCCGGCTGTTCCTCTCAGACAATTGTCTTTGTATCGGGCAACCGGCATCTTTACCATTTGGGCGGCACAAAACCCACCCTCGATTACCTGTTTATTATAGCAGATGCCGGCCCACCTGTCAACCCCCGTTAGGAGATTCTAACGAATAATATAGGACAGAAAAAGGCGATTTCTAACGGGGTCAACGCAAAAAAGCTTCCTTACTTCGCCACCGCCGTACAGAATCGGGCCCGGTTCCACAACATTTCCGAAACCGACAGGTTCCGGGGCGTCCCAAAAATGTCAAGGCAAAACTTTGACACTATCGCCATATTGGCCGTATAATCGGGAATTGTGGTTCATAAATCGTACGGGCACGGGGCACAAAATACGCAAAAGGAGCCAGGCTATGAAATCCAGCAGGATCAGTAGAGTCATCCGAATTCTAACAACATTGCAAGCAGGAAAAAGCTATGCCGTTAATGACTTGTCAAAGATATTTGGGACGAGCCGGCGGACGGTCTTCCGCGATCTGAAAGAACTGCGGGCCATCGGCGTGCCGTATC
>JAUVYZ010000072.1 GCA_030602845.1 Phycisphaerae bacterium
TGCTTGTCAAAAACAACGGATGTTTTGGCATGTAGCCAAAGGAAAGAAGTATAGTGTTAATTTTTGAAGGAGGAGTATTATGTGTAGAAAATTGTTTTTATTAGTTTGTTTTGTTTTGGTACTGGGTCTTGTTGGTAACGCATGGGCAGAGATATACAGCGAGGATGTCGGCGCCCCGGCGCTGCCCGGTAGTTCCGCCGAGGTCAGTGGCGTCTGGACCGTTGACGGCGACGGCACCGGCATCGTCGGCCCGTCGGACCAATTCCACTTCGTGTACCAGCGTATGGATGGCGATTGTTCGTTAGAGGTGAACCTTACCGGCCTGGACCCCGGGGCTAGGGCGGGCGTGATGATTCGTAGGACGCTCGATGGCGATTCCGCGCACGCGACGATGTCGGCAACGCTGAGCTCCATCGCGTTTCAGTTCCGTCCGGTGGCCGGGGGCCCTACGTTAGAGGCGCCGCTCTTTAGTGAGGCAGTACCTGAGCGGCTCCGGATAACGCGCCAAGGCGACCTGTTGAGAGGCGAATACTATTATGTGTACCCCCCCTATATTGAGAGATGGGAGCCGCTGGGCCTGCCAATAACCATCCCGATGGACGACTGCGTTTACATCGGCCTGGTCGTAACGTCGAACTCGAGCACTGCGTTGGCTACGGGCGTGTTCGAGGAGGTGGCCTGGACCGGAACACCTTGCGCACCTCCCGAACCTGAGCGTAAGGCCACGGAGCCGAGCCCGATGCCTGGGGCTGAAGATGTGCCCATAAACCCGATTCTCACCTGGGAGCCGGGTGAAGGCGCCATCTACCACCTTGTGTCTTTCAGCAGCAATTTTGATGATGTGAACAACATCGCTGTGTTAGACTTAGCGACAGGGACGAGCTATGACCCCGGAATCCTTAACTTGACCGAGACTTACTACTGGGCGGTCCATACGATGTGGCAGGGTAACCCCGATTTTGGTCTCGCGATGGGCGATATCTGGAGCTTTACGGTTACAGACCATATTCTCCTGGAGGATTTCGAGGCCTACAATGTTCCGCCGGAAGTGATTCCGGACCAAAACGTTACCGTAGACAGTTACGTTGCGGTTTACGCAGTGTCGCCTCCGAACCAGGTCGTGGTTGACGTCAATTACACTGTTGTGGCAGCAGCGCCCGACGATGTTAACCACCTGTTGGCGTACTATTCCTTTGACGCCAACGACGCCAACGACAGCTCAGGCAACGAGCACCACGGAACCGAAATGATGGGTGGCAGCAACGACCGCTGGCCAACCTATGAGGATAGTAAGGCTGGCCTTGGCCGGGCAATCAGGTTCTATGATGACGGCGACCACGTGGCCGACGACGATGCCGGAGACTACATGAATGGTTTGAGCGAGTTGACCTGGTCGGCGTGGATAAAGTCTGAAAAAACCGACAGGGACGAGGGCTGGATCATCGGCGATGACTACCAATGGAGCGACCGCAGGGCTATGCGCTATGACAGGAAGGGCGGCGACAGCAAAGAGCTCAGGGACGTCATCAAATACGGCGTCGCAACCACCGAAGGTAATGAAGAGGATGAGAGCTACGGCGAGGTTCAGACCACGGACTGGCAGCACGTTGCAATGACCTGGAAGAGCGGAGTTGGAATAACGCTGTACCTCGACGGTGTGTTGGACATTCCGGGCGAAAACAAACCGCCCAAGGGCGGCGTTACGGACGGCTACACGAAGCTGTTGATTGGCAGGGGCAGCAAAGATAATTCGGACGACGAGTCCTGGAACGGCCTGGTCGACGAGGTCCGGATTTACAACATTGCTCTGTCGTATGGTGAGGTCCGATACCTGGCCGGTGAGTTAGACAATTTGGAAATCCCGACCGTCTATGGTCCTTTGATTGCGGGGTATAACTTTGACACCGACGCCAGCGACACCTCCGGCAACGACAACCACGGCACCCTGGCAGGTGACGCAAGCGTCAGCGGCGGTGAGCTGTACGTGGATGGTGACAACGACTGTGTGGACATCGGCCATAGCGCGAGGTTCAACCCAGAATCAGGCCCCTTCAGTATTTCGGTCTGGATAAACATCGAGGAATGGAAAAATAGCTGGGCCGGCATTGTTACCAAACGCGGTGAAAACAGCAGAGGTTGGCAGCTGCGCAGGAGCAGTGGTAGTGATAAGCTGTGCTTTACAGTAAGAGGAACTTCGGCTGGCGACGACATGCATGGCAATATAGCTCCAACGCTTGGCGAATGGCACCACGTCGCGGCAGTTTGGGACCCCGACGCCGGGAAAAGGACTATATATCAGGACGGCCAGATAGATAGGCAGATTGGCGACAGCGGCACAGTCCGCTGGATGGGGCACAACGTGTATATTGGAGGCAGAGCCAGGAAGGATAACCGCATTTGGAATGGTGTAGACGCCGAGTTCAAGGGTTCTATCGACGATGTGCAGATTTACGACTATGCCCTGACGGAAGGCAACGTGAGGGAGATGGCCGGTGTAGGCAATTTGGTGATACCGGACCGCTATGGCCCTATGATAGCGCACTATACGTTTGACGCCGAAAACGCCGACGACAGTTCCGGCAACAACAGGCACGGCGTCGAACATGGCGGCCCAGGCTATGTAGCCAGCGACCTTGGCAAGGCAATTGAGCTCGACGGTGGCCAGGATGTGACAATAACTGGTTTCATTGAAATACAGGACAACGATGAGCTTAGTATTGCTATGTGGGTCAAGCCGGACACTTTAAATGGTCAACGCTTTATGTGGTTCACGCACGAAAGCAGCGGTTACTCGAAACTAAGATGTTATATCAGAGACGGGGAATGGCGCTTCAAAGCCGGTGACGGTTCTGACAATAGAGAAATCGAGGCCGACGCTACCGCAGGCGAGTGGACACATTACGCCGGCGTAAGAAGAAACGGCGACAAGATTTATCTCTACATAAACGGCGTGCTCGAGGACCAAACGTCTTTCAGTGGACCAGCCGGTCTGCAAAGTAATAGTTGGATTGGGTCTGAAGGTGGCGGTAATAAGTTTGACGGGTGCATCGACGATGTCCGCATCTATGACGTTGCACTGTCGCATGGCCAGATTGTGGACCTTGCAGTTGACAGCCCCAACCCGCTGGCAGATACCTGGACAGACAGCGGCGAACTGGTTTCGTCACTTGAGACCTGGGGAGCCTACGAGGCTCATCAGGCGATGAGGCTTGATGTCAACGGTGTTGGCGAAGTTAGACGAGACTCTCCGTTCGAGGACTGGACTTTAGCCAACATTAAAGCACTGGTGCTGTACGTCAAAGGCGACCCTGGCAATGCTCTTGATGACCTGTATATGGGGCTGTCAAGTGCTGTCGGAGGAGCCAGGACTGCGTATCTGTCGTACCCCGGCGACATCAATGACCTGAAGATTGCAGAGTGGTCTGAATGGAATGTTGACCTGGCAGCGCTGGCCAGCGCTCCTGGCGAAAAGGGCGTGCCCTTACCCCATATCGAGGAGTTAGCTTTCGGTGCTACTGGTACGGGTACCCTGACCTTTGACTATCTCACGCTGTGGACCACCAGGTGCGTTCCCAAGTACGGCCCATATGCCGACATCACCGATGATTGCGTGGTTGACTATAAAGACATGCGTGTGCTGGCAGGCGACTGGCTCGAAGCTGATTACGCTATTTACCCACAAGAGCCTGACACTGCTAATCTGGTGGCGTACTGGCCGCTTGACGTTGACTTCAACGACTACTCCGGCAACGGCTTTGACGGCACCCCGATGGGCGGCGCAACCATAGTTGCCGATGCCACAAGAGGCAATGTATTAAGCCTGGATAAAGGCGACTATGTGAACTGCGGCAATCCGCCCGCCCTTAACTTCGGGACAAACGATTGGACTTTGTCCGCCTGGGTGAAGAATACTATGACCGGCACAGGCGATTCTAACAAGGGTACTATTATCGGCAACGGTGGAGACACCGGCGGTGGAAAACGCTATTGCCTGATTCAAAGCGAGCAACAAGAAGGTGAAGTCACCTTAGTCACTGATGATGATTCCAAAAAGAGGCAGGCCAGAGGTGATGACACCAAAGTCAACGATAATACCTGGCACCATGTCCTCGGTGTACGTGATGGAGGCACGATTCGCATCTATATCGATGGCGTTGAGGAAGGAAGCTCCAGCATCAACGAGGACCTTTCCGGGACGTCTCAGCATAATCTCTATCTCGGATGCATAACGGACAACCCAGACCCAGCTGCCCTCTACAAGTTTTACGACGGTCTGATTGACGAGGTGCGTATCTACAACTATGCTGTGAATGAGTTGGAGCGTCTGTGGCTGGTTACCGAAACGGACCGGATTTACCACCCGATTGTATCGGACGCTGATTTGTCCGAGGACGAGCCGGAGGAATCCAGGTATGTCAACTTCAAGGACTATGGCGTTATTGCGGATGAGTGGCTTCTCGAGTTACTGTTCCCGTAATAGACGTTGCTACAAGGCTCTAAGTAGTTAGCCGGTGAATTTGCACCAATCCGGGGCCTATACGAAAGTATAGGCCCCGGTTGTTTTTTGGTATTACATCGTGTGTATCTCGCAAAAGCGGGGGCGACGATGGGGGGTAGGTTTTGAATTAACTTGGTAAACCCGCGGGCATATTCGACCGATACCTCAGATGGACTTGTGCTGAGTGAGGGACCAATCGTCCTATAAGAAAAGGTAAGGTCAATTTGCCCTTACGGCCGGAGCCGAAAGACTTTTGGCCGGGCGGGAGTGAGCCATAGCGTTTGATGTTACCATAAAGGAATACCTGAAAGAAATCGACGAAGCGTCGCTGCTGACACTGGAGCAGGAGCATTCGTTGGGCAAGCTCGTTGTCGAAGAGAACGACCCCTGGGCGAGGGAACAATTGGTGCGAAGCAATCTTCGGCTGGTCGTTAATATCGCCAAGAAGTACGGCGGACGGGGAATGAGTCTTGGTGACTTGATTGAGGAGGGAAATCTCGGGCTTATAAAGGCCGTTGATTACTTTGACCCCGACCGCGGCACCCGGTTCAGCACGTATGCGGCGTGGTGGATAAAGCAAAGCATCAAGCGGGCACTGCTGGAGAACGTTCAGCCGGTGCATATTCCCACCTATATGGTTGCACTGATAAATCAATGGCGGCACGCCGCCGCAGAACTGGAAAGCAGACTCGGCAGAACGCTGGACGTCGAAGAAATGGCCGATATTATGCACCTGCCGCTGCGCAAGGCAAGAATCATACATCGGATTGTCGAGGTTCTTAGCTCCGTGATGGATACCGGCGGCATCGACGGGTCGAACGAAAATGAAATGTTCGAGGCGACTCTGGAGGACAAAGAAGGCGACAAGCCCGAAGATGCACTGGTTGCGGATGAGGAAAAAGCAAAGGCCTTGGACCTGCTTAACGAAATCGACCCGAGAGAAGCCGATGTCTTGAGGTTGCATTACGGCCTGGGTGGGAAAAACCCGATGACACTCAAAGAAATCGGCAAAAGATTGGGCCTGACACGAGAGAGGATTCGCCAGATTCAGCGTGGTGCGCTTACCAAGCTTTACGAATATATGAACGAAGAATAACACCAATCAGCAAATCAATAAAACTTCAATTAAACTTGCACTTCACCAGGGATATGCTAACAATAGATAACGGCAGCCGAACAGCCCGTTCGTTTAAGCAAATATAATGTTGATAGATGTCAGGGAGGGCAGGTAAATGGCAACCAGAGGAATTGAGCTGGAAAGATACATTCGCAGCATACCTGACTGGCCGAAAAAGGGGATTTTGTTTCGCGATATCACGCCATTGTTGGCTGACGCCGGGGCGCTTGCAGCGGCGGTAGATGCTTTGTGTGCTGGTTTTGCAGGGGTGGGCATCGAATATGTCGCTGCTGTGGAGGCGAGGGGGTTTATATTCGGTGCGGCGGTTGCAGAAAAGCTCGGAGTTGGTTTTGTGCCCATACGCAAGAAGGGCAAGCTGCCTTTTGAAACCGAGAGCGTTACCTACGATTTGGAATACGGCACCGACACTCTGGAAGTGCATAGTGATGCCGTGGAGAAAGGGGCGAAGGTTTTGATGGTCGATGATTTGTTGGCGACGGGCGGGACAATGGCGGCGGCCTGTAAGCTCATCGAAAAAATAGGGGGGCAAATTGTCGGAATAGCATTTCTTATCGAGCTTGGCGAATTGGCCGGCCGAGAAAAACTCAGCGGCTATAAAATTACCACTGTTATATCTTATTGATTGCGCTTTCACTGGAATCCTCAGTTTAGTCATGATGATACCTTTACGGCAGTTGCGATTCGGTCGTTGCCGTTGGGGTCTTTTTTGATTTTGATTTCGGCGAAAGTGCCGGTTTGTTCGAGCAGCTCCTTAATTGCTTTCCCCTGGGTAAAACCAACTTCCAACATCAGTGCAGCATCGGGCTTGAGGAACCGGTCTGCCTTTTCGCAAATCCGCCGGTGAATATCCAGGCCATCGGCTCCCGCGAACAGGGCCGACTTCGGCTCGTAATCTTTTATATTTTTGTCGAGCTTCTCAAACTCGGCGGCACTTACATAGGGCGGGTTGCAAACAATCAAATCAAATTTGTCCACGTCCAACTGGGGGACAAAGGCGTCGAATAAATCGCCGCATAATAGCCTGATTCGGTCGCCTAATTGGTGTTTTTCGACGTTTCCGGCGGCAATATTAAGGGCGGCATCGGAGATGTCCGTTGCGATTATGTCTGCGTTGGCGCAGTTTTTGGCTATTGCGATGGCGATGCAGCCGCAGCCGGTGCACAAGTCGCAGACGAATTGTTTGCCGGGGCGTGTTCGCAAAAATTCGATGGCACGTTCGACGAGCAATTCCGTCTCCGGCCGAGGAATCATACAATCAGGGGTTACATCGAGCTGGAGAGAATAGAATTCTGTTTTGCCGGTCAGATACGCAATGGGTTCGTTTTGGCCGGCCCGTTCCACCAATTCGTGCAGCCGGTCTAATTGCTGTTTGTCGACGGCTTTGTCGAATTGCGTGTATAATTCGATTCGCTTCATCGCCAGGACGCAGGAGAGCAGGAGTTCGGCGCTCAGACGCGGCGAATCGATACCCTTTTTGGTAAAGTGTTCGGTAACCCAGTTTAAGAGCCGTTGTATCGTCCAGGTCTGCATGGCCAGATTATACTTGGGGCAAAGAAAAGTGAAAAACAAAAAGAACTCACAGAGAGTGCGCTGGGTTTGAAATTGGGTTTGATTGGGTTTGTATCTCGTATCTCGTATTGCGTATTGCGTATCGCGCTGGGGGATTGGGTTTGATTGGGTTTGAATTGGCTTTGTTTTGGCATTGTATTGGCTTTGATTGGCTTTGTATTGGCTTTGATTGGGTTTGAATTGGGTTTGTTTTCACCAAGTGTCCAATTGGGTTTATTTTCATAAGCCACTGTTATTAAAGAGGTTACGTTCACTTGACTTTTTTGGAAATTGGCTTTGTTTGTTAAAAAAGGGCTGATTTGTAAAGAATCCTTTACAGTTGTAGAGGGCCGAGGACAGAAGACAGAGGACAGAAGACAGAAGACAGTTGTCAGTAGTTCGTTGTTCATTGTTCTTAGTTCGTAGTTAAATGGGTAATTTATTCATTGGTTAAATGGGTAATTGGCGACGTGAATTTCAAATTTCAAATCTCAAATTGTACTGTCTCTCTACTATTGGGCGAACATGCACGTTTGAGTCGAAAATAGTGGTCGATTCTCGATTTCTGATTCTCGTAACTCGATGTGAGAAAAGGAGATAAAAATTTTTTAGATTTTTCGATTTTAAGTTCCAGCTACCCGCACTTTTGATTGATTTTTAACCGCAGATTAACACCCCAATACTATAGTGAGATAACGCTTCGCTATCTCACGGGGCAAGCAGATTGCGCGGGACAATTGGACACGGATTAACACAGATTAACACTGATAGTTCAATAGTAATTGACCACGGATTTGGGTTGATGGGTGGGAATAAAGGGTAAAAAAAATTGTAAAATTTGGAAAAAAGCTTGCAAAATCAATTGGGTTTGTGTTAGAATGGTATCAGTAAAGGCAGGCTAAAAAATTATCATAATATTCTTGTTCGTTATCATAATTCGTACCCATTTCATACCCCACCTGCCTTCGAAAGTTATAGGCTTGCTTTAGCCGGCTCAAAACAGACTCAACTTGCAGAAATCGGGTATAGGTGCGTTGCCTGTGCCGTCATAATATAATTTATCATATATTTTCGAAAGGAACGAGAGATGAAGAAGCAAGTCATTTTTGCAACTGTTACCTTACTGATGGCGTGTTTAACGGCAGCTGTGTTTGCTCAGGAACAGTTGTGTATAACCTTTGATCCGCCTTTGGTGCCGGGGGGAGTCAAAGCGATTGATGATTGGGTTGAGCAAGGCGTACGTTTCACCGGCCCTCAGGGATTTTCACAATATGATTCTGGAAGGGAGATGTGCCCTGACAACGGCACCGCATATCTCCATTTTGCCAGTGGCCCCCGACAAACATTAGTTTTTCGCTTTTTGAATCCAGCGCCGTTTAAACTAATTAGCGTTGGGCTTGCAGAGTAC
>JAUVYZ010000058.1 GCA_030602845.1 Phycisphaerae bacterium
GGCAGGGACGATACACAAGATTGACGATTGATTATTTTCTATTGACTATTAGAAGGTCAGCTTCAATAGTCAATTATCAGGGACAAATCCAACTTACGGCAATAGTTTTTCGAAGGTGAGGCAATGGTTTCGAGAAAATACTTCGAACAAACAGCGACTTCGATAGCCGCTTTAGGCAGGGACGAACTTAAGAGGCGAATCAGAAGTTTCAGAGGCCGATTTAAGCTGGATTTTAGTGAAGATTACCTGAACGCCCTGAGCGTTGACAGGTTGAGACATATTCTTTTGGCCGCCTTAATAAACGGTAAGCCGCACGATTAACCCCGTTGGAAGCCCGCCCCCAACGTACGTTAACTGCCTTTGGCGAGTTACTTCTATCGTGGCCGGCCGAATAAAAATCAATAATCGTAAAAATTATGCCTATGGCACCGTTGGCTCTATTTCCCACCAACAAGACTTGCGCACCTTGTACAAGTCCTCCTTGCCCTCAGAGGTCTGAGGTACAAAGCCACCACCGGAGTAATCGCGGACATGTTCCCTGCCGTGCTTTACCGTTTCTGCGCCTTTCCACTTCCAGTATTCGCTGTGTCCATCAGCAAGAGAGACGGTCATCCCGTCTCCGTGTCGGACCAGAGGGTCGTCCCACCATTGCGCTACATTCTGATGAACAGCGTAACTATCCGGACTTACCCAGCCTTCATCAAGGAAAACAATTCTCTTGGCCGGCTGGCGAATCTGGTCCCTGTTTTTGATGATGAGCAGATCTATGACATCCTCTGGACCTCTGTTATGAGGGTTGCCTGGCTGAGGAAAGGCATTCATAGAATCCATTATGGTGTATGTGAGGAACTCTCCCCGAAAACCGGTCGGGCATTTGTAAAGTTTTATGTTGGTACAATATGGCCATAGTGCACCGGCCATGATACCGTTTTTTTGGTCGTTTTCTGGTAGTTGCCCGCCGCTCGCCCAATCGGGGGCCCAACACCGGCCTACCCAGGCAATCTCTCTTCCATGATTATGGCCTCCATCGCCGTTAACAATGGAGTCCTCGTAATCCTCTGCATACAAGATCCAGGCAAGCATCAACTGCTTCAGATTGCTAAGACAAACCGCGCGTTTGCCCTGCTCCCTGGCCAGCCTCAGTGTCGGCATCAATATCGCCATCAATATGGCAATAATGGCAATGACCACCAAAAGTTCTACTAACGTAAAGCCCCTTCGTTTGTCCATAATGATACTCCTGCCGAATATTTTCGTTACTGTACTTTTAGCGGTCATTTTTTCATCAGTGGCAAAATCAGAATTTCTTTTTCCGGGGCCGGATGAAAATCAATAATCGCAAAAATTATGCCTATGGCACCGTTGGCTCTATTTCCCACCAACAAGACTTTCGCACCAGGTACAAGTCATCCCTGCCCTCAGCGGTAGTAGGGCGAAGGTTTTCTTCACCGCTTCCAGCCGGGCGACCCACGTCGAATTTCTTGGCATGCTTTATCGTCTCTGCGCCTTTCCACTTCCAGTGGCCACTGTGCCCGTCTGCAAAAGAAATGGTCACCCCGGCACCGTGTCGCCACGTAGGGTCGTCCCACCATTGCGGCGGGTTCCTCGTTTGATAGACAGCATAACTATCCGCACTTGTCCAGCCTTCATCAAGGAAAACAAATCTGCTGTCTGGTTGGCGAATCTGGCTCCTGTTTTTAATGAGGAGCTGATTTATGACATCCTCTGGACCTCTGCCACGAGGCGAACCTGGCTGGGGACGGCCATCCATAGAATCAGATATGGTGTAGGTGAGCATGTGTCCCCGATAGCCGGTCGGGCACTTGTAAAGTTCTAAGTTCGAACAATATGGCCATAGCGCACCAGCCATGATACCGTCTAATTGCTCCTCCACGGGTAATGTTGCCCCGATTGCGTAATCGCTGTGCCAACACCTCTCTACCCAGGGACGCTCATTTCCGTGCCAATGCCCTGCATCGCCGTTAACAATGGCGTCCTCGTAATCCTCTGCATACAAGATCCAGGCAAGCATCAACTGCTTCAGATTGCTAAGACAAACCGCTCGCTTGCCCTGCTCCCTGGCCAGCCTGAGTGACGGCATCAATATCGCCATCAATATTGCAATAATGGCAATGACCACCAAAAGTTCTACTAACGTAAACCCCCTTCGTTTGTCCATAATGATACTCCTTTCTTTTACCGACGTTTCGGTGTTCACCTGTAAGATGCGCAAAACCGGCTTTCTGTTCCGTTAATTCTGCGTTTTTCGCGTTATTTCAACCCTACTTTACTAAAATAAGAATTATACCTTAAATCTGATTTTTTTGCAACATTAAAATCCAGAGAAAATATCAGGTGCGGTTTCCGTTTGTGGGTGGATTTTCATGCTTTTGACAGCCTTTTCTCTCATAATTTATTTTACCATTTAACCCCATTGCCGTCAAGGCCGGTGGCGATACCGCAAGAGCTTTTCTCGTTACGCGGTGTCTTTACCAGCTCAAGTCAGTGTTTGTCAGGGAATCTGCGGCAGCCGGCCGAACCTGCTTCTTGTAGAAGGCACTATTACCGCCTGGTTCGATTAGCCGGGGCGAATTGGGTGTGTGCAAAGCGCATAAAAAAAAGCCGGAGTCTTTAACAACTCCGGCTTTTGTGAGACAGCTTTCATTTAGAAAATATACTGCAAACCTATAAAAATCTCTACTGCCTCACCAAAACCAAGACACTAATAAGAAGAAAAGAACAAACACATCTTATTACACTGATAATTATAACCCCCAGGCTGAGTTTTGCAAGCATTTTTTTGAATTTTTTTGAATTTTTTTGAATTTGCCCGTTCATTTCCCCGTTTTTGGCCTCTCAGGGCCGATATTGACCTCAGGGGACGGGGCGGCAACAGGGATAATTTTAACAAAAAGAAGGCCTCCAACGAACAGAAATTTGGCTTGCCGACTTCGGTAAGCTCTATTCGCCTGACTTTGCCGGTTCTTGTTCGGCTAATTTACCCCTTACAGGTGCGACACAATAAATGTAAATAAGTGGTTTAGTGCCGGTGTTTTTGACGTCGTGGACGGTATGGGGCGGTATGTAGGATATTTTCCCTTCGCTGACCTGAAGACGGTCTTCTTGGCCGATTAGCAGCAGTCCCCGGCCGGAAAGGAAAACAAGCACTTCCTCGTGATGGTTGGTGCTGTGCCGGCCACAGGTCTGGCCTGGGTGCACATATACTCTGCCCGAGCGCATTCCACAGGTTTGCGGCTCACCATCCAAAAGCTCCTGATATTCGGCGCTCTTGTTCAAATCTATTATGAGAACTTTTCCTGAAGACATCTTAAAACCTCCCTGAAGCCGGTATTTTTGTTGTCAAATGAACGTATTTAAAAAATTTATCGTTTTCTGTCAATTATTTTCTTGACGCGGTAGCACGAATTTTATATTTTTATGCGCCGTATGCAATTTCGTTTTTGAACAGATAAGAAGTGAATATGAGTAAAATAAGGATTTTTGTAGGTGTGGTGCTTTTGTTGAGTGCGGCGAATCTTTCAGGAGCGGACAATGCCAAATCCGAACAGATAGATTACGCCGGTAATATCTGGGAGCAGGAGACACTGACAAATGGATTCTTTGGTCTCGGCGACAGTCTTGCCGAGAGCGGTATAGAAGTGGGATTAGGTGTTACGCAGATTTATCAGCAAAATGTTCGCGGCGGCATCAGCAAGCACCGGCGGGCCGGGCGATATTCAGGCAGCTATGATCTGGAGCTTTCGGCGGACCTTGGAAAGCTGCTGGGTATCGAAGGCGGCAGCTTGTATATGTTGACCGAGGGAAAATGGTCGAAATCCGGCGGCATTGATACACCGTCGGTAGGCAGTGCATTCGGCGTAAACGGTGATGGTGCACCCAGACGCTCGATGGACGTTACCGAACTGTGGGATGAGCAGGATTTTGCAGAAGAACCAATTGATCTGAGAATCGGCAAGATGGACCTGACCGGCGGATTCGATTGTCACGGCTGCCCGGTATCGTTTGATTGCAGCAGCTACGCCAATGATGAGACCACGCAGTTCCTTAACGGCGCCCTGATTAACAACCCGACCATTCCATTTCCAGACTACGGCCTGGGCATAGCTGTTCACTACAACCCCACCAGGTTCTGGTACGTATCGGCAGCGGTAGCGGATGCTCAAGCCGATGTAAGGGAGACCGGATTTAGAACCACATTCCACGACGAAGACTATTTCTTGTACATTTTCGAGACGGGCATTGTTCCGCAATTTGATTCTGCAAACGGCCCGCTTCAGGGGGCATATCGTGCAGGTCTCTGGTATGACCCTCAGCCGAAGGCCAATACGGACTATGCGGGCGCCGGCAAAAGTTATCGCGATGATGTCGGCTTTTATCTAAGCTGTGACCAGATGCTGGTTAAGGAGAATGCTGATGCTGAGGACAGCCAGGGGCTTGGTGTGTTCTTCAGGTACGGCTACGCAAACAGCGAGAGGAACGATATTGCTGATTTCTGGAGCGTTGGTTTTCAGTATCAGGGCCTTTTAGAAGGTCGTGACGATGATGTGCTCGGAGTCGGTTTTGCTCAGGGTGTTTTCAGCGACAAGGCGTCTGCGACTTATACCGATGATTATGAAAATGCTCTCGAACTTTATTACAGTGTGCAGGTAACGCCCTGGCTGAATATCAGTCCGAGTGTTCAGTACATCGGCAACCCGGGCGGCGACAAAACGGTCAGCGATGCCGTTGTGCTGGGTGTGCGAGCACAAATGACTTTTTAAACGTCAGGTTTTATATGGTGAGAACGAAAAAGCAAAAAGGTTAATCAAAAAAAGATAACAGGAGGATTTTATTATGCATATGGCCAACGAATTACTATCGGTCCCTGTTGCTGCCGGAACACTGGCAATAGCCGCCGGCGGTCTGGGCCTTATCTGCAGAAATGTCAGGCAGGTTATCGCCGCAGATAAACTTGCTCTGATGGGTATTTTAGGAGCATTCGTTTTTGCCGCCCAAATGGTCAACTTCCAGCTTCCGGCAATGCCCGGAACAAGCGGACATATGGTTGGAGCAGTGTTGTTAGCAATCATATTAGGCCCGCACGCCGGAGCAATAGTCATATCGTCGGTAGTGATTATTCAGTGCCTTATTTTTCAGGATGGCGGGCTGCTGGCACTTGGATGTAACATTATCAATATGGCCCTTGTGCCCAGTTACCTCGGTTACTTTTTGTATAAGACTGCTACAGCGGGGCCATTTAGCAGTTTGCGGGTAAGCATTGGGGCTGTCCTGGCCTGCGTGATTGCCATGCAAGTGTCAGCGGCCCTGGTTCCGATACAGGCGGCACTGTCGGGTGTATTGGCGGTTCCGTTCTCAACCTTCCTGATAACAATGCTCGGTGTGCATCTTCTAATCGGCCTTATCGAAGGGCTGATTACCGTGGCGGTATTGGGATATCTACAGCAGGTCAGACCCGATGTGTTTGTGGATTCTCTGCCGGGTAAAGTTAGATTAAGCAGAAAAGCAGTGCTAATAACGTTAGTGATTTTTACTCTTGTTATTGGTGGAGGACTTTCTTTGCTGGCTTCCGACATGCCCGACGGCTTAGAGTGGAGCTATGCCGAGAGACCAGACCAGCCGGATTTTGAAGCTGCCGTATCCAATGACAGTGCGGCAATTGCAGCGGTGGATGATTTCCAGGCCAGGTATGCTCCGCTGCCTGATTATTCTCGAAGAAGCTCAGCAATCGGTGAAACAGGCGAAGCCCAAGCAGATATATCAGCCGGCTGGACCAGCTTTGCAGGCGTGGTCGGCTCGGCAGTAACAATGGCCGCTATCTGGCTGACAGCCTGGATTTTGAGGAAAAAGCAGTTGCCAAAAGCATAAGGCGTATCTCGTGAATCGTGAAGCGTATCTCGAACGAGATACGAGAAGCGAGATACCAGATACGAGATACGAAATGCACCACGCATATATAGACAAATTTGCTTATCAGGACTCGCCCATACATCGGCTTGACAGCAGGGTAAAGTTTATAGTTGTGCTTGTTTTTACCGCTGTGGTTATTTCTCTGCCCCGCATCTCGCTCAGCATCGTGGTCTGTTACGCTGTTGGGCCGTTTACAATTCTGGTATTAGGCGGAATTCCGCTAAGATTTGCATTCAAACATATACTGCTCGTCAGCCCATTTGTTTTGGTTTTGGCCCTGAGTTGTCCGCTGTATGATAAGACCCCCGTTACCGTTGTCTTTGGACCATTTCTCTGGCAGAGCTCACTCGGCTGGGTGCGATGTTTTACCATTCTTGGAAAATTCATCGTTACGATGCTGGCCCTAATAGCTCTGGTCTCTACCACGCGATTCGGCGATTTGCTCACCGGCCTGCAACGATTGGGAGTGCCGAAATTACTGATTATTCAACTTGGTTTTCTATACCGCTACATATTTGTTCTTATAGACAGGGCCCATCACATATTGCGTGCAAGAGCAGGCAGGACGCTGCGAAATCTCGGGTTTAAGGCGGAACTCAAAATTGCAGCTGCCATGCTCGGCTCCTTGCTCATCCGCAGCATCGACAGCGCCGAACGCATAAATATTGCAATGCAGAGCCGCGGCTTTGATGGAAGCTGGCGTACGCTTTCAAAGTTGCAAATTCGCCGTACTGATTTACTATTTGCTCTTATGGCTGCATCGTTTATGTTGGGACTGTATATTTTTGTAAGACCAGTTTTGCAGTAAGAATCATTTATGCCAAAAGCAATTGAAATAGAAAATTTTTCGTACGGATATCCCGATGATACGGTTGCCCTCAGTGACATAACGCTGAGTGTCGAACACGGGCAAAGACTGGCCCTGATAGGTCCCAATGGAGCGGGCAAATCAACGTTGCTGCTTGCAATGGCCGGCTTTGTAAAAGGGACGGGAAAAGTGCTTATTGAGGGCTTGCAAATCAGCAGGAAAAATCTAAAAAAGGTTCGCACCACCATTGGCTCTTGTCTTGAAAACCCCGACGACCAATTATTTATGCCGAGATTGTTCGACGATGTAGCGTTTGGCCCACTTAATATGGGCCTTGAAGCCGAGCAGGTAAAGCTGCGCGTCGCCAATGCGCTGCAAACCGTTGGCTTGACTGAACTGTCGGACAAAGCTCCACACCATCTCTCAGCCGGCCAAAAACGAGCTGCTGCGATAGCAACTATTCTCTCTATGGCACCCAAAATAATCACACTCGATGAACCCGACGGCAGTCTGGACCCAAGAAACCGTAACAATCTTATAAAGCTGCTTGGCAGTCTGCCTCAAACGCTGATAATAGCAACCTGCGATATGAATTTTGCAGCCGCACTTGCCGATAGAGCCGTCCTGCTCGACAAGGGCCGGATTATCGCTGATGGTGACGCTAAAAAGATAATGTCGGATTCAAAACTGATGAGCGAACACGGCTTGGAAGTGCCCCACAAGATGAAGTAAGGGGACGCCATTTGGCGAACCCTGTAAAAGCTCTGCAAAAAAATATAGGGGGGGTGTTGCTTATTACAAACCGGTACGCTATTATAATGCCCTGTGAAATGTTAAGTCCCGGGGTATGACTTTGGCTTCTGAGCCGGCATTACTTTCTCCTGGGTTGGAAGAGGGAAAAATGGGAACTGAGGCGTTGCGAACCTTAATAGAACTTTTTAATAAATCCCTCGTTCGGGCCGAATTGAGGGCCAAGGTGTATCTGGAAATCGTCAGAACAGAGCGACAGGAGACTCTTACCTTTGAACAGTTGAAAACAAGGGCACAAGACTTTGCGTTATGGCTCATTCAAGCCGGAGATATCCGGATAAAAGACAAGATAGCAATATTAGGCAAAAACCGCGCGGATTGGGATGTAGCCCTCTGGGGGATTATACTTGCTGGAGCTGTGCCGGTACTGATTGACCCCGAAAGGGGGGTCGAAGGGGTAAAAAACCATCTGCTTCATACGGACACTCGCCTGATTGTTATGGCTGATGATTACGGCCAAGCCGATTCCCGGCGAGAGCTGAAAGAATTTACTTCCAGCCGGGGTCTGGGTCTGGTTGAAATGACTACCCATGAAAGAATCAGACTTAGTAGTGCCGAAACAGATGAATTGCTAAATAAAATTCGCACTGAGATAAAACCGGATGACACTGCGATAATTCTGTGCACTTCCGGCACCACCGGTGACCCGCGTGAAGTTGAGCTAACGCACGCTAATCTTATTGCCAATATTCAGGGCACTCTGGAGATAGTGAAAATAACCGCCGACGACAGGCTTGGCCATATCATTCCGCCCCATCACTCCTTTGGTCTTACAGTTACTAAACTGCTGCCGCTCTGGGTCGGAGCGACCAATGTGTACACTAATAGATACCGCCGGATATCCCAGCTTATCAGGGACAAGGACATAACCGTCTTTATTGGAATACCTGCCCTTTTTACGATGCTGGCGAAAAGAATCGAAGAAAATCTGGCGAAACAGAAAGAAGAAAATCCGCTCGTTAGATTGCTCGACCGTTACCTGCCGAAATTGGTGGGGAAAAGAATCGTAAAAAAGCAGGGCTGGAAGAGACTTCGGTTTTTCATCTCAGGAGCTGCACCTGTTCCTAAATGGGTGCTGGAGGTGTTCTGGAAAAGAGGTTTGGAGCTGCGCGAGGGCTATGGCACTACTGAGAACTCGCCGGTTTACGGTTTTAACGTCAACCCGCGAAAATTAGGCTCTGTTGGTAAACCCATTGCGACGCTGTTGGTAAAGATTGTCGATGAGAAAAATCAGACCCTCGAAGCGGGTGAAAAAGGAGAGATTGTTCTCGGCGGCCCGTGTATTATGAAAGGCGACTATAAGAATCCCGGAGCTACCGGCGGCGTTATTGAGACAGACGATAAGGGCGTCCGCTGGCTGCATACCGGCGATTTGGGCTACCTTGACAAGGATGGATACCTTTTCATTACCGGCCGAAAGAAATACCTGATTGTGCTGCCCGGCGGCAAAAATGTTAATCCGGAACTCGTTGAATCGGCGCTTTCCCGGGCGGAGTATGTAAAAGAGATATTGGTGGTTCCGGGCTTGCAGAAGGATTCAGCGGGGCAAGCAGAGGAAGCTGTCAGGGCGATTGTCCAGCCAGCCTGGGACGCAATAGAGAGCGATACCAATCTTTCCTATTCTGATTTAGTAGAACAGCCGCAAGTTCTTAAAAAGCTCATCTGGCAAAATATCAACGAATGTCAGCAGCAAAGCCGACAGTTGTCCGGCTTCGAGAAGGTGTCATCGCATCATCTTGAAATAAAAATAGACGAATTTCAGAAGACCTCGACGGGTAAAATTAAGCGCGAGCTTTATATTAAGATGGGGCGGGGGGATTGGGTTTGAATTGGGTTTGTTTTCACAAATTGCCCAATTTGACTTATTTTCATAATCCTTTGTTAATACTTTATTTACGTTAATTTGGGCATTTAGCAAATTGGCTTTGATTGGCTTTGAATTGGGTTTGTTTTCACCAAGTGTCCAATT
>JAUVYZ010000148.1 GCA_030602845.1 Phycisphaerae bacterium
CCCGCTCCAAATGAGCCAGACTCACGCCTGTTTGGTACGGGACCGGCAGCAGACCTCACCGGCTCGACCTTCCCAACCTTATCTTTACCTGCCTTGGTAAGCTGAGCCATTTAGATTATCCCTTCATATTAGGTTATCAAAGTATCAGGGTACCCGGTTATCAGACGTTCTGGTCTCCTGATTCGCCGATTGCCTGATTCTCTGATTGCCCGACCGGCTCGCCTTCGGCGATGTCTGTCGATGTGGCGCCGGATGCCACAACAACCACACTCACCGTGGCAGTCAAATCATCGGCGAATTTCAGCGTCACGCTGTGCGTACCCACATTCTTTATATGTTCCGGCAACTGCACAATCTCGTCGGCGACTTCAAATCCGAGCTGTCGCAGATTGCCTGCAATCTCACCGGCTCCAACCGAGCCGAACAAAACACCCTGCTCGTTCGCCCTGGCTGAGACAACGGCCTCCGCCCCTTCCACCGCTGCCGCCGCCTCTTCAAGACGCTGCCGCCCCGTTATCCTTTGCTCTGCACGCCGGGCCTTTTCTTTAGCTATAGCTCGCAAATTCCCCTCGGTCGCGGGCTTCGCCAACCCCTGCGGCAGTAAATAGTTCCTCGCATACCCCGCGCTGACTTCCACAACATCTCCGAGCCAGCCGAGTGATTTAACATCCTGACAAAGCAAAACCTTCACCCCGTTAGAAGTCCCTGTCTTGCTGGAAAATTCTCGTTTTCGCATCATACCACCCTTTTATGTTGCATTATTCATCATTATATAAAAGTTCTAACGGGGTGAATAGCTCACCCTGGTTATCAGGCAACCTGATATTCTGATTTCCTAATGTCCTGATTCCCTTCCCTCTACGTAGTAAACGGCAACAGCGCCATATACCTGGCACGTTTAATTGCCTTTTTCGCCTTTCTTTGACAGCCGGCACAATTGCCGCTGCGCTTGCGGGAGTATATCTTGCCGCGATTGGTTAAAAGCTTCTGCAGAGTCTCGACGTCCTTGTAGTCAACGTATTTTATGCCCCTTCTGCAAAAACGACATTGCGTCCGCTCACGAACACCCACAAAGCCAGGCTTTCTTCTCCCGGCTCGGTCCAGATTCACCCCGTCACCAATTGAGCCCGAGGCGGACCTTAATTGGGGACGGGCAAAACCAGGCCCTCTTCTTCTTTGTATTGTTCCCATCTTTTACCTCATACGGTTAATTGGTTAAGTGGTAAATGGTTAAACAATTACCACTCACCAATTCAAAACGGTATATCATCTGCGCCCGTCTGCTCCTCGGGACCCCGCTCTGCGGGAACCCCTTGAGTACCTGCACTGCTTGCACCCTCCTCAGTCTGGCCGGCACGACCCCCAGGCCCGCCGGGAAGGAACTGAAAGTTTTCAACTGTAACCCTGTGCTTGCTGCGCTTCGTACCGTCCTGAGCCGTCCAACTATTAAATGTCAGCCTGCCCTCAACAAAGAGCGGCCTGCCTTTGCTGAGGTACTTGTTTATATTCTCAGCAATTCGACCGAACGCCCGGCAATCCACAAAGCAGGTCTCTTCTCTCTTTTCGCCATCCTGGCCTGTCCATCTGCGGTTCACCGCCAGCCCGAAATCGACCACAGCGGTCTGGCTGGGCAGGTACGACAACTGTGGGTCACGCGTCAGATTACCCATCAGCAAAACTTTATTAAAATTAGCCATCTCAAAATCCCCTTTCCGCCTTAACCCTTAAAACCAGCCACAATCAATCCTCTTTAGCTTCTTCTCCGCCCAGCTCATCAATCCGCCCAATATCCTCTTTTGGCTCGGCCTGCTCCGGCTCACTCGCCACGTTAGAAATTTTCCTTTTCTCGTTCATATTGTTAGGCTTTAGAGCGTTTCTAACGGGGCTCGCATCCGTCGCCGCAGCTTCCGGTGCTCCCAAACGCCCTCTTTTGCGATTGGCAGCGGCCTGCTTTACTTCACCCCCGGTTCCCATCTCGCCATCCTCTTGCGAAATGAGACCACTTTTAATATCTTGCTTCTCTCTTGTCGCGGGACTCAGAATCAAAACACGCATAATCCGCTCTGAGAGCTGAACATCTCTTTCAATGTCCTGTATCCTGTCGCCATCGGCCCTGAAATAACAAAGAATATATGTCCCTCTGGTTTTACCGTTAATTTCGTAGGCTAATCTCCTTTCGTCCCATTTTTTTATCGAGACAATCTCGGCCTCAGTCTTCTCCAGTATGGTTTTGATGGCCGTAATAATTGTGTCCCAATTTTGTGCCTGGGCCGAATCAACAAGAAACATGGCCTCGTATAACTTCTTAACAACAGTTTCCAAGTCAATTATCTCCCGTTAAAATTAAATTATCGCTTAGTTTTCCTTTTCTATCCTTCATCAGCTAAAGGCTGTCCACTATTAAACTCATCCATGGCCGCCTCTATGCCCCATTTAACCCAGCAAAGCACCGCCTCTGCGGCCCTCTTAATCGCCTCATCCAGCAGCTCTCTATCTGCCTCTGTCGGCTTATCGAGAACAAAATCCACATCTGATTCTTCACCGCTTTGGCCGATGCCGATTCGCAAACGTCCTATACTCTCTGTGCCGAGCTTTTCTATAACATCAGCCAGGCCATTATGCCCGCCGGCCGAGCCCTTCGCCCGAATCCGAATCCTGCCCGGCGATAACGCCATATCGTCGATTACCACAAGCAAATCCTCGGCGCCAAGCTTGTAAAAACCCGTCGCCGTCGCAACGGCCTGACCGCTGCGGTTCATAAACTGCCACGGCTTCAACAATATTAACTTGTTATCTGCAAATTCACCATCGCCGAAACGGGCGCCGAATTTTCTCTTGCTTACCTTTATCTTCAGCGCACCAGCCAGTGAATCGATTACCTTAAAACCGATATTGTGTCGCGTATCAACATACTTATCACCTGGGTTCCCCAGGCCAACAACCATTTTAATTTCGGCCATAACAACATACCCCACACACAAGTATGGGGAATCTCTCACCCAACAGGACCTCGCTTGCCCTCTTTTTCAGAAGGTTGCTCTTCTGGCTCCTTGACCTCGCCAATAACTTCGGGAGCAACCGGGGCTTCTTCTTCAACCTCTTCGGCCGCCTTGGCAGCAGCTACCAAACTACAGGTGACCAGCAGCGTCTCCGGCGGGCTTGACAGCTTCACTCCATCCGGAAGCTCAACATCATCGGCGTGCAAGGCATCACCCACATCCATTTCTTTCACCAAGACAACTATAGTTTCGGGAATATCGGTTACTTTACACTCGATTTCCAGGTGGTCGGTATGCTCGGCAATAATACCGCCTTCTTGCGTGCCTTTCGCTGTGCCTTTAAGTTCGATAGGAACCGTTACTTTAACTGTCTCGGTTACGTCAACTCTCATCAGGTCCACATGAATGATATTTTTGCCCAGATAGTCATATTGCAGGTCTTTAACAATCATCTTTTGTCGCTTTTTACCTATCTGCACATCCATCAGCCGATGCCCGTGATGCAGCTCTTCGACCAGATTACGCACATCTAACGAAATAGCCACCGGCTCCTTCTTATGGCCGTACACAATAGCGGGTATCCGGCCCTGCTTACGCACCTTCGCCGCAGACTTTGAGCCGGTATGTTCCCGAATTTCCGCCTTCAAAAGCAAACTTTTTTCCATAACTTCCTCACTTCACAATAGCGGATAGTGAATAGAAAAGACTATACGCTATACATCGTTGAACAAGCTGCTAACCGATTCATTTTTGTGTATCCTCTTTATCGCCTCACCTAACATAGCTGAGACGGTTAAAACCTTAATACTGCCAAGCTTTTTGGCTTCTGGAGCCAATGGTATAGTATCGGTAACCACCACTTCATCAATCGGCGCCTGCTCCAATTGTTCCAACGCCTCGCACGCAAGAACACCGTGTGTGGCACCGACATATATTTTTTCAGCTCCACGCTCCTTAACCAGACTGGCCGCACTGCACACAGTACCGGCGGTTGCGATAATATCGTCGCACATCAGGATATTTCTGCCTTGCACCTCGCCGATAATTTCCGAAGCGCGCACCTCGGTGCCGCTCATCCGTTTTTTGTGCACAATCGCCAGCTCTCCGCCGAGGTGCGCCGCATATCTGGATGCAATCCTCATATTACCCACATCCGGCGAAATTACAGTCAATTTATCTATCTTCTTGTCCTTAAAATACTTACCCAGTACCAGCTCACCCGTCAGGTGGTCAACCGGTATATCGAAAAAACCCTGCACCTGTGCTGCGTGCAG
Source organism: Phycisphaerae bacterium (assembly GCA_030602845.1). Classification (GTDB taxonomy): domain Bacteria; phylum Planctomycetota; class Phycisphaerae; order Sedimentisphaerales; family Anaerobacaceae; genus JAUVYQ01. Next base: position 4,274 of record JAUVYZ010000148.1, read on the forward strand.
GTCTATAGCCAGCACCCTGTTGGCGCCGGCGGTGGTAATAAGATTGGCCACCAGCTTCGCGGTAATTGGCACGCGCCCTTCGTCTTTTCTATCCTGCCGGGCGTAGCCAAAGTAAGGAATAACCGCTGTGATACGACTCGCACTGGCCCTTCGCAAACAGTCCAGATAAATCAAAAGCTCTACCAGATGCTCATCAACAGGCCTGCATGTCGACTGCACAACAAAGCAATCTCTGCCGCGAACATCATCCTCCACCCTGACAACCTTCTCGCCGTCCGCAAACCGCTCAATCTTCGCAGCGCCGAGCGGAATCTCCAAATACTCACAAACCGCACCGGCCAACGCTGTATTACTTTTACCGGAGAATATCTTCAGATTATCATTCACAAACATCGCCTTACCTTTTTATTTTTTACCGCAGTGCCCACAAAAATGATACAGTTAATTGGTGAATTAGTTGATTAGTGAATTGGCAACTAATTCCCTAATTCTCTAATTCACTAATTCTCTCTGCACTTAATCTTTTTACTCCTTCCGCCCAAATTTGTCTATTTCTTCTTGCGAGACCACCATCCCGGCACCTATGCGCGAGCCGTTTTTCAATTCAATCGGCGCTATCAATACTGCACCAGAACCGATGTAGCAGTCATTACCTATATTTGTCCGGTTCACCTTCTCCCCGTCGAAATTGGCCGTTATCGAGCCGGCTCCTATATTAACATTCCGCCCCACAACAGCATCACCGATATAGCTGTGGTGCCGGGCACGAACGCCCTTAGCCAGAGTCGAATTTTTAACTTCCGTAAAAACGCCCAGAACAACATCGTCTTTCAAAACCGTACCATCCCTCAAATAAGCAAATGGCCCAACTCGACAGCCCTGCCCGATTTTAACCTCACCGTGAATATACGTAAACGGCTCAATCACCGTATCCTGCCCAATTTGTGCTCTTATATCTATCCAGGTATTATCAGGGTCAACAATAGTCACGCCATTGTCCATCAGCTCCCGCTGAATCCTACGCTGCATAATCTTGCTCGCCACGCTGAGCTGCGCTCTGCTGTTAATACCTCTGGCTTCGTCCGGCCGCACCGCCGTAAAGGCTACGACTTTATGGCCTGCTGCAATGATAAGAGACAGCGCATCGGTCAAATAATACTCATTTTTGACATTATCAGGCTTGACCTTCTCAACCGCCTCAAAAAGAATTTTATTATTGAACAGATAATAGCTTGGGTTGACCTCGCAAATTCCCAGTTGCTCGCTCGTGCAGTCGCTGTCTTCAACAATACCCTGAATATTGCCGCCTGCATCACGCACTATCCGCCCGTATCCGGTCGGGTCCTCCAGGACCGCTGTCGCCAATGTCACCGCCGAACACTCGGCCTTGTGTTTTTCAAAAAGCGTCTTTAGCGTTTCAGCCCGAATCAACGGCCCGTCACCGCAAACAACCAGCGTTTCACCCTCAAAATCGTTGAGATGTTCCCTGCAGCACAAAACCGCATGGGCAGTCCCCTCCTGCCTGGGCTGGCGGACCCAGACAAC
>JAUVYZ010000223.1 GCA_030602845.1 Phycisphaerae bacterium
TTGATTTTATGGACGAAAACTATGGCTAACTTGTATGGCCTAATATTTGACGTTGACGGCGTGATTGCCGACACCGAGGCAATCAATGCAAGGGTTTCCATCAAGGTCTTCGAGGACTTGTTTGGCATAGAAGGTGTTAAGTGCCAGGATTTTGAGGCAGGCCTCGGCCGCGGAGCTGAGGAATACGTTAAAGCCGCCGCTGGAGTTCACGGCCTGGAGCTGACCGAAGAGCAAGTCGAGAAAGCAACGCAGTTGCGTCAGGAGTATTTCCTCAATGTTCTCAGCGAAGAGCCGTTACCTCCATTCCCCGGCGTATTGGAGTTGATGGAAAAGGCAATGCAAAGCCAGGATTTTCAAGTGGCTATCGCAACCTCAGGCACGCTTGAAAAATCCCGTGCTGTTTTGAAGTCCGCAAACATACCCTTCGAGAGGATGGTCTACATCACCGGCAGCGACGTCAAAAACAAAAAGCCCAACCCCGAGCTTTTCCTGCTTGCTGCCGAGCGTATGGGCGTTGAATCGGCAAATTGTGTCGTAATAGAGGATGCTCCCAACGGCGTTCAGGCCGCCAAAGCCGCCGGGGCTAAGTGTATCGCTGTAACAAACTCCACGGAAGCTGCGAATCTTACCGAGGCTGATTTAGTTTGTGATTCTCTTGAGCAAATTGACCTTGAGACAATCGTCAAGCTGATTGAGAAAAATATTTAGCCGCCGGTTTTACCGCCGGTTCCGGATAAATCTATCACTTTGGCAGAGGCCAGCTTCTTCTTTATTATCTCTGTCGCCAGATTGACCCACCTCTTGCACCTGTCCAGCACAACGCTGTCGCTGCTGGCTACAACGGCAGCGGTTTTTTTCAGTTCAGCATCAGGGCTTAGCAGAAGTTCAATCTCCCAATTCCAATTGCTTTCCCGCGATAGTTCACCAATCAGCGTTTTTAATCGCCCACTATTGGAGACCGGACTATCCAGCAGCCACAGGGTTTCGGCTGCGCTGATTTCGCCTAAGAACTCCCCTATCAGCCGCACCGCCGGTATTGTTTCAGTACCTTTCCGGTATGTTCCGTGTATGCTCGCCAGGTCCCGGAAGCAGCCGTCTCGGCCCTTAAAAATTACCCCGCCACTCATCGCTGCCTCAATCGTTATCAATACATTGTACCCGTCGATGGCAATCGCCTGACCCGCAAGATTTTCTATTGCAACGCAGCGCTGATTTCGGGAGCCGAGCTGCTCATCCGAGCAGGCGCTGCGCATAATGGCCAATCTTTGCCTTTCTGTAAGTGAAAGTTTGTCGCCAACTAATTTCAAAGCGCTTTTTTCGGCATAGCCCTTTGTCAGCAAAAGTGAAAAGTCCGCAAGCGCCGCTCGCAAATCGCCAATTCTGTCGGCAGCAAACAATTTCGCATCTTCCGGATGCGGCCCTCTATGTGTTCGCTTATCAGGCATATTCGTACCTCGTGGTTCCATTCATGATACACGATTCACGATAAATGTCAAAAACAAATTGACATAAACGCACAACCCGTCTACTATTTTCAATTAGCTGTTGTCGTCAAGCACAACGCAATACGCAATACGATTTACGCAATACGAGAAAATGGCCAGCCACAATTTAGCACATATCAAGATAGACGATTTGGAAATCATCGGCTATTCGGTCGCCGCTGAGGAAACCGTCGTTGCAATGCCCCGCTTGGACGTTTGCTTCGATATCGGCAAGGCCCCTGACCAGGTTATTTCCATAAACAATGTTTTGCTCACACACGGCCATATGGATCACGCTGCCGGTATTGCCTATTATCTCTCGCATCGAAATTTTTGCGGCCAATCTCCGGGCACGATTTTGGCTCCTGAAAATCTGCTGGGCCCCATAAGGGAAGTTATTGACGCCTGGACTCGCCTGGACGGCAGCCAAATACCAGCTAATCTCGTCGGCGTAAAACCAGGCGACGAATACCGGATAAAGCCCAATCTCTTTACCAGGGTATTCCCCACAAAGCACAGCAAAGGCTCGGTCGGCTACACCGTAATCGAGAAGCGAAAAAAAATTAAGCCCGAATACGCCAAATTCTCAGGCCCGCAAATCGTCGAGTTAAAAAAGCAGGGAATTGAAATTGATTACCCCCTTGAGATTCCAATTGTTACTTATCTTGGTGACACGCAGTATGTTGACTTTTCACAATTGAAATACATTGTTGACAGCAAAATTTTAATCGCCGAGTGCACGTTCTACGAGACCGAGCATTCCGGAAAGGCCGAGGCCGGCAGGCATATGCACATCAACGAATTTGCAGAGCTAATCGACAAGCTGCAAAACGAGCACATTATTGTCACACATACAACGCAGCGAACTCCTATGCGGGACATTCGCAGGATATTAAAAGAAGCCCTCTCACCGGAAAAATATGACAAAGTCGTCCTCCTTATGGCCAACAAACCAAGATAGCCAACTCTCTTTGTCATTCCCGCGCAAGCGGGAATCCATTATGTTGTCATTGCGAGCGCAGCGAAGCAATCTCGTTTTTTTTCGACGGATTTTTTACATCGGTGGTCGAGAGTCAGTCAGACAAAGCTCGACAAGCTCATCAATTACCGCTGTGCCGGCGCACATTACCTTGTCGGCCCCGCCCCAGTACAGCTTCAAAGTCCCATCATCTTCCGGCACCGCCCCGCAGGTAAAAACTACGTTATGCACATAGCCGACGACTTCCCACTCGTCCTCCGGCTGTAAAATCCAGCGGTCACCAACCCCAAGAACCTCCGCCGGGTCGTCAAGCTTATGCAAAGCGACCCCAAGCCGATAAACGTGGCCGTCCATTGTTGCAAAAACGCCGTGGTAAATACTCAGCCAACCCTTATCGGTGCGAATCGGTGGAGCGCCCGGCCCGATTTTCATCGCGTCCCAGTGGTAAGCTTCGGGCTTCATTACCACTCTCGAATCGCCCCAGTAACGCAAATCCGGCGAGAAGCTAATCCAGATTGACCACGGGCTCATATCGGAATGAGGCCGGTCAAGTCTGGCGTATCTGCCGTTAATTTTTTGCGGGAAAATTACGGTATTTCGGTAGTCAGCCTGACTGATAAACGCCACCCTTTCGACAGATTTGAAATCCCGTGTTTTAGCCAGACCGGTGCGGACGCCGTGTCTGGAATATGCATTGTACGTTATATAATATGCCCCTTCTAAAGCGGTGATACGCGGGTCTTCAACGCCGAACTCCTCGTATTCGCAGAATTCCCCCTCATAACTGGGCACCATAAACGGCTCAGGCCGTGGCTTGAAATTGAAACCGTCCTTGCTGTCAGCTATACCTATTATCGACCGTCCCGTAGCCAGGTGTGACCGAAACAGCATTATATATCGCCCGTCGAATTTCGTAACCCCCGCATTATGGACCGTCTCCACCGGATACGGAATATCATCCTTTGTCAGGATGGGATTACCTTCGTAGCGAGTAACAAATTTTTTCTTCATTTATACCGTCCCTGCAGATTTCTATTTCTTTTCAGCTTCTCGCCGAAAGATTTCCTCGTACACCTTTTCGTAGCCCTCCACCATCTTATCGATACTGAAATTCTCCTCCACTCGCTGTCGGCATTTCCTGCGCTCAATCTGGCCGACCTTCGCAACGGCTTCTACTGCCCCATCAACACCGTTCACCAGGTAGCCGGTTTGGCCGTCCGCTATGACCTCCCGGCACGACCCCAAATCCATCGCAATTACCGGCACGCCCGCAGCCATTGACTCAGCCAGCACCAGACCAAATCTTTCAGGAATCAAATTAAGATGAATAACCGTATATGTCTCCTTAAAAAGCGCATCACGCCGTGGGGGATCAACAGGGCCTATGTACTGAATCGAGGAATCATTGATGTGCGGCTTGATAAGGGTGTCGAAGTAACCCTGGTCTTGAATTATGCCTGCTATTATCAGGTCCCTGCCGCATTTTTTTGCAACCTCAATCGCTAAATGTGCCCCCTTGTCGTTATGTATGCGCCCGAGGAAGACAAGCTTGTCACCCTCAGTTTCCCGGAAGGTTATGTTGGAAAGGTCGATGCCGTTGTAAACCGTCGCAAGATAAGGCAATCCAGAGTTTCTGTCGGAATCGCTGATGGAA
>JAUVYZ010000132.1 GCA_030602845.1 Phycisphaerae bacterium
CCAGTAAGTCGATTTTGTTTATAAGCAGCACCTTTGACTTTGCAAAAATGGCAGGATATTTGGCCGGCTTGTCGTCACCCTCCGCAACAGAAAGCACGACTATTTTGCCGGCCTCCCCCAATTCAAAAGCCGATGGACAAACCAGATTGCCTACGTTCTCTATAAAAATCAAATCCAGGTCGTCAACAGGCAAATTCTCTAACGCGCTGCTTATCTGAGCTGCTGATAAATGGCACGCACCATTAGTGTTTATCTGAACCACCGGTGCCTTGGTTGCTCTGATTTTTTCAGCGTCTATGTCGGTCTGAATATCGCCCTCAATCACACCGATTTTAATTTTGTCCTTCAATTCGCTTATTGTCCTTGTCAGGATTGTGGTCTTGCCCGAGCCGGGCGACGATATCATATTCAGGCACAATTTCTTTCGCTCAGTTAGAAGCTGACTGTTTTTGAGAGCGTATTCTTCGTTTGCACTGAGAATTTTTCTGCCAACATCAACTTTATACATATCATTACTCCGTTTGAAATTCTATCTGTTCCAGCAGCAGGGGTGCATCCGGTAATAAATCGAAATCCTCGCTGCCACACTTCGGACATTTCGGACAACGAAATTCAATGTCAAAGCTTTGATTACAATTCTTACACTGCCCCTGCATCGGTTTATGCTCTATTTCCAATTTCATACCTTCACACGGCGTACCTCTGGCAATAGCTTCGAAAGCAAAACAAAGCACTTCATCGTTGATGGCGTTAAGCGTCCCGCAGCTAATCCTGGCATTGACAGGTTTTGCATTTTGTTTTGCAGTTTCAGCCGAGATTGTCGCCAGCAGGCTTTCTGCCACCATCGTTTCGTGCATCAACATATCCTCGGCAGCTCTCGCCCGTATGGCATTTGGACAATTCTCTTTCCGCCGATTTTGGTTATCAATTCCACCGTAGGCGTATCACGAGTTTCAATAACCTCACCGATTATACTTGCCTCTTTGCCCAACGGATGATTTTTGCAAATATTCAAGCAGTCATCAGCTGATTCCGGCGAGACAATCGCAATGAATTTGCCCTCATTTGCGATTGTCAGCACGTCAAAACCAAGCATATCAGCTGCCGCTTGTACCACCGGACTGACGGGGACATCGGCTTCGCGAATTTCGATACTCAGCCCGCTCCCTTTTGAAATCTCGTTAAGTGTTGCAGCTAACCCACCGCGGGTCGGGTCCCGCATAAACTTTACCCCGTTAGAAATACCTGTCAAACGCGAGGCAGACGCCTCTGGCGTCTTATTTCTAACGGGGTTTGCCCCGCTTGTGTTTTCCAGCAGTTCGCAGGTTAAACCTGCTACACCTGCGCAGTCGCTTTGCAACTGCGATTGAAATTTGATACCTTCTCGCTGTGAGATAATGGTCAAGCCGTGGTCGCCGATCGTGCCGTTGATAATGATTTTATCACCGGCCGCAATCTTCTCGAACCCCAAATCCGCACCGGCTAATTTCACACCAATGCCTGCGGTATTTATAAAAATCTTATCGGCTGCGCCAGCTTCAACGGTCTTGATATCACCGGTAACAATATCGACGTTGTTTTGCTTGGCCGCCTGGCTGACGCTGGATAAAATCTTGTCAAGCAATTCAAATTCGAGGCCTTCTTCGATTATCAACGACAATGCCAGCGCAACAGGTTTTGAACCGGCAACAGCCAAATCATTTACCGTTCCGCAAACAGCAAGTTTTCCGATATCTCCGCCGTTAAAAAACAACGGCTTGACAACGTAGCTGTCTGTTGTAAAACACAGCGACTTCGAATCAACATTTAGCTTTGCCGAGTCGCCCAGCTCAGCGAGAGTGTCATTCTTGAATTTTGGCAGAATATGGTGCCGGATTAATTCATCCGTCAGTTGGCCCCCGCCGCCGTGTGCAAGTAAGATTCTATCGTTTTTAGTCGTTCTCATTACTCGTCTTTTCTCTTTTGGCCATACTTAAACCACGCTGCACAGGCGCCTTCAGAGCTTACCATACACGGGCCAACCGGCGTCTGTGGGGTACAGCTTTTTCCGAACAGCCCGCATTCCGGCGGCTCTATTAGTCCACACAACACTTCGCCACATCGGCAGCCGCTCGTGTCCTCGCCCGGCGTTTCGGTTATGTTGAATCGTTTAAGGCCGTCGAATCGACTGTATTTATCTTTTAGTTTAAGTGTGCTTTTTTCTATCTTTCCCAGTCCCCGCCAGTACCCGTCCACCGGTTCGAAGCATTCGGCGATGATTTTTTGCGCGCTGGTATTACCCTGCTCGGTTACCACCGCAGGATATACCGATTTTAGTTCGGCTTTGCCGGCTGAAAGCTGCTGACAGATTTCACCAAGCCCTTCGATTATTTGCAGCGGTTCAAAGCCGGCCACCACGCACGGCCGACCAAAATCTTCGACAATCTCTGCAAAAGCACCGTAGCCGATTATCACGCTGACATGGCCGGGACAAAGAAAGGCATCTATATTATGATTTTTCCCGCTCAATAGTGCTCGCATCGCAGGTACGACCAGTTTGTGTCCGCTCAAAATACAAAAATTGTTGATTGACCCGGCAGCTGCTTCTTTTACCACCACAGCCGTAGCGGGTGCAGTAGTTTCAAAACCTACCGCAACGAACACAACTATTTTATTGGGGTTGTCCTTCGCTAATTGCAGTGCATCTTCGCTGCTCAGGACAACCTTGACATTGGCTTTTGTGCGTTTTGTTTCGAGTGAGCCGCCCCTGCCGGGGACGCGCACCATATCGCCATAAGTGGCAATTAAACAATCGTCACGGTCTGCCAGTTGTAAAACAGTATCGATATAGCCCTGGTCGGTAACACAGACCGGACAGCCCGGCCCGGTTAAAAGTTTCAGCTTTCTCGGCAAAGTTGACCTTATGCCGTTGCGGAAAATGGAAACCGTGTGAGTGCCGCAAACCTCCATTATGTTGATTTGCCGACCCATTTTTTCGCAGGCCGCATTGCAAAGAGTCTGTGCTTTATGAATTCTGTCGAGCATAAAATCCATAATTATCCTGAAACTCTGTTCTGTGTTTGGTTGAAGTCGTTGATTTCCGCGATGAGCTGCCAGGTCTCTTTTGCTTCTTCTTCGTCAACGAGCGAGATGGCAAAGCCGGCATGTATCAGAACCAAATCGCCCAGTTTAGCTTCGGCTAACAGCGTGGTCCTGGCCTTCCAGCGGTTGCCCATCGCATCAACTACCGCTTTGTCCCCCTCCAACTCCACTATTCTTGCTGGTATTGCTAAACACATAATTCATATCTCATTTCACGGTTTATTGTTCACGGTTCACGAGCTTGGCGGCGATTGCCGCCTGGCCAACAGATATCCCGCCGTCATTAGACGGGACATTTCGATTAAATAATACGGAAAAAGAGTTTTTCTTCAAGAGTTTAACCAGGCGATTTGTTAAATAGCGATTACAAAACACTCCGCCGCTTAACGCTACCGTCTTTAACTTTTTATTGCCCCTCGCTGCTTTAGCCATCTGAAGCAGGGCGTCGGCAATTGTATTATGAAACTTTGCTGAGACGACACCGCTGGGTTTGCTTTCTTGAATATCAGTAATTAGCTGTTCCACCATCTTACACAAATCAAGCTATAATGGTTCGCCAGTTCTGTTGATAAACTCAAAATCATAGTGTTCTTCAATGCCGCTGGCAATAATTGCCTCAAGGGCCATTGGCAGTTGTGCTTCAAAATGATTGTAGCAGCCCAGCCCAAGCATAGCGGCAACTGCGTCGAAGACTCTACCCAGACTTGAAGTTTCTACAGTGTTAATCCGTTTTTCAATTTGCTCGAATATAATTTCTTGTTTGTTTGTCTCCGGCTCGATTCGCTCAAGCAGCCATTTGAATTTATGTAGTATAAAATCGTCCCCGTAAGTTTTCGCCAACAGTCCGAGGGCAGGCCTTATAGCTTCTTTACTTGCCGCATCTGCACCGGCCAGAGGGTAATAAGCCAGATGGCCGAATCGTTCAAACCCATCCAACGATGCGACCATACACTCGCAGCCCCAAATCGCGCCGTCTGTGCCGTAGCCAGTGCCGTCGGCTGCAAGGCCGATGACCGGCCCGCTAAGGCCGTGTTCAGCCAGAACAGATGCAATGTGAGCCCAGTGATGCTGAACCTGAATAACCCTTAAACCAAATAGTGAAAAAGCATAGCGCGTGGACAGATAGCCGGGGTGAAGATCGCAAACCACAACCTTCGGCTCAACCTCAAATAGTTTTCGCAGGTGCTCGATTGAATTGAGATAGTGATGATAGACCTCTGCATCTTCCAGGTCGCCAATGTGTTCGCTGCAGATAAGTTGATTTTGTTTTCTAAAGCAGAAAGTATTTTTCAAATCGCCACCTGCGGCAAATATGTCCTGACGACAATTCTCTTCAATCAAAATCGGCGTCGGCACATATCCCCTTGCCCGCCGCAGCAGTACCGGCTCAGAGCTAATGAAATGCACAATCGAATCATCAACTCGCCGGTAAATCTCTCTATCGTGCATCAAAAAGGCGTCCGCAATGTAAGCCAGTTTTTCCAGTGCCTGTTCGTTCTTGCAAATCAACGGCTCATCAGAAATATTACCGCTGGTCATTACCAGAACTTTTATATTCTGGGCGAATAGCAGATAATGCAGTGGAGCGTAGCACAGCATAAAACCGAAGGTATCAACGCCGCCGGCAACTGATAGAGCTATCGCCGAGTTTTTTTTCTTCGGCAATAAAACAATCGGGCTCTGAGGACTTTTTAAGACCTGTTCGGCCAATCCGCTCACGATTGAATGTTCTTTTATCCTTTCAATCGAGTCAGCCATCATAGCAAAGGGTTTATGGTCTCGCCTCTTGCGTTCTCGCAGTCTTTCCACCGCTTCGTTATTAAGCGCATCGACAGCAAGGTGAAATCCACCGATTCCCTTTATGGCAACGACCTTTCCAGCTAAAAGTAGGCGGGCAGTCTCAGCAATTACTTCATCGGTTTGTGTCTTTATTGTTTTTCCTTTGCTGTCTGTCAGCCGGATTTTCGGCCCACACGTACCACAGGCAACGGGCTGGGCGTGAAAACGTCGGTTATTTACATCCGTGTATTGAGCAGCGCATTTATCGCACATTGCAAACTCCGACATCGTGGTATTCGGCCTGTCGTAGGGAATGCTTTTGACTATTGAATACCTCGGTCCGCAGTTAGTACAGTTTATAAACGGATAACCATATCGAAAATCTTTTTTCTCGGCCATCTCGGTGAGACAGTCTCGGCAGGTTGCGATATCAGCCGTTACCTCCGACAGGGCTGTGCCTTGCGAATCGCTCGTCTCGATGATGAATTTATCTTCGGCCTCGATTACAGCTATATCAACTGCTTCGCAGGATTTTATTTCTGCTAACGGAGGTTTGTCTCTGGACTGCAGTCGGACCAAAAATTTGGTTATTTTTTCTTCTCCGCCCTGCAATTCAATTGTTATGCCCTTTGTATCATTATAGACAAACCCGGAGAGTCCCAACTTTTGCGCTATCGAGTACACAGCCGGCCGAAACCCAACGCCCTGGACGCGTCCCGTTATAAATATCCTTTGTCTTTTAATCAAAATTCTTATCTTTATCCATTAATGCTGTCGATATGTACTATTGACGGGACCGAAGCCCGAAAAGCCATTATACTTTGTCGGCTTGGAAAATACAATCGCCTGCTGCACAACCAGAAGTCGGGACGGACCGTCGGGGATGGAAAATTTATTTGCCAAAGCCGGATTTCTGTGCTAATATTGGTTCACTTCGGGGCCATAGCTCAGTTGGGAGAGCGCTTGCATGGCATGCAAGAGGTCGTGGGTTCGAATCCCATTGGCTCCATTTCTCGTATCTTACCTACAGAAGCGCCACTATGCTGCCCAACATATTTACTTTGCAATTTCTGCCAACACCAATTCGACAACCTTCGGCACCGATGCCGCAATTTCTTCCGAAAGCTCCAAACCGCACCTAATGTCCTTGGGCTTAATACCGAAAACCACCACGTCCTTAGGCGTACACTCAAGCTGCCTGGTCATTGTCAGGGCCTCACCCAGCCCCAGCTCAT
>JAUVYZ010000107.1 GCA_030602845.1 Phycisphaerae bacterium
AAAAAGGATTAACCGCAGAGAGTGCAAAGTACACAGAGAAGCAGTACCCCGTATCATAGGACGTGAAGTGTGCAGGAGTACCATCTATGACAACAAACGGAAAATCTCGGTTGTTTTTCTTGCGTTCACGGCGCCAGATGCGCTGCCTTACATATATTCTAAGAAAGCAAGTTTCTATCAATTCAATCATTAACCAAGGAGGCAGAGATGACTCAACCCATCAACAAGTCCAAAGTTAACCGTAGACAGTTTCTGAAACAGAGTGGTTCGCTCGCCGCGGGCGCGGCCGTGCTCGGCAGTCTCGCGCCCGCCGTCTTCGCCGGGCAAGACAACACGATTCGCCTGGCGCTGATTGGCTGCGGCGGACGCGGCACCGGCGCCGTCGGCGACGCCCTGTCTGTTCCCAACAGCGGGCCGGTCAAGCTGTACGCTATGGCCGATATTTACAAAGACCGATTGGAATCGCGCCACAAGGCGCTCCAGAAAAGGTTCCCGGACAAAGTCGACGTCAACACGGACCGAAAATTCATCGGTTTTGATGCCTATCGCAAGGCCGTCGACATCCTCAAGCCCGGCGACATTGCCTTGTGCACGACGCGAGCTTATATCCGGCCGGTGCACGTGGAGTACGCCATCCGCAAGGGCATCAATGTGTTTATGGAGAAGCCATTCGCGTCCGATCCGGGCGGTCTGCATCGACTGCTCCGTGCGGGCAAACTGGCCGAGAAGAAAAATGTCAATGTCCTCGCCGGGGTCCAGTGCCGTCACTCTCCGGCCCGCCAGGCGCTGATTGAGAGAATCCGCGACGGCGCTATGGGCGAGATACCGCTGATCCGCGCCAACCGCCTCGGCGGTGGTGGCTGGCTCAAGAATCAGGGCGACAATGCCAACAATATGATGAGTCAACTGCAGTTCGGCAGGTCCCATCTGTTCTGGGTCGGCTCGGGCCACATGGTTGATAATCTGATCCACCAGATCGACGAGTGCTGCTGGATCAAGGATGCCTGGCCGGTTTCTGCGGTCGGCCTCGGTGGCCGCGTACCTCGCAGCAAAGACTGCGGGCAGAACATCGACGTCTACTCAATGGAGTATACCTTCGCCGACGGAACCAAGGCGTTCTGTGGCTTTCGCCGTATCAACAAAACCCGCAGTGACTTCGCCACCTACATTCACGGTACCAAGTGCGCCGCACAGTTCTCCGGCAGAACGCACGCCGCTACCGTCCACATGTTCAAGAACCAGCGGATCGACAAGGCCAACATCGCGTGGACGCCCACAAAGGACGCTTACAGTCCCTGGCAGTACGAGTGGAACGTCTTTATCGACAGCATCCGCAACGATCGGCCGCATAATGAAGTGAAGCGCGCGGTCTACTCGGACCTCACGTCGCTCATGGGCCGCGCCGCCTGTCATACCGGCCAGACGGTCACCTGGGACCAGATGATGAAGTCCAACTTCCAGTTCTGCGACTATCTCGACGACCTGAGCTTCGACAGCCCGGCTCCCGTCAAAGCCGACGAAAACGGGCAATTCCCCGTCCCCATCCCGGGACAGTGGAAGGAGGTTTGAGGGCGATTCCGTTATACTTTTGAATGGCTCCTTCAGAACGCAGGGAAGGAAAAGCGATGTCCCGTCAGTGGACCTGTAATTGTAGGTCGTCAGAAAAAAGGGACACAAATGGCTGCAAGTTTAAGATTGGCACCCACGTACAATCTCGAAAATTTCCTTGCACACTTTCAGTAAATCTTCGAGCCAGTCTATCGGCATAATGCAGCCGGCATCTGATTTTGCTTTTTCCGGCTCGGTATGGACTTCGATAAAAAGCCCGTTCGCACCGGCCGCAATCGCAGCTCTTGCAAGTATCGGAGCCATTTCTCGCCGACCTGCGCTTGCATTGCCGAGTCCCCCGGGCTGTTGCGTGCTGTGGGTCGCATCAAAAACGACCGGATGCCCTAACTTTTTCATAGTCTCGATGCTCGTCATATCATTGACCAGCCGATTGTAGCCAAAAAATGTGCCCCGTTCGGTAAGTATAATTTTTTCATTACCGCAGGCACGAATCTTCTCGACCACATTTTTCATCTCAGCAGGTGAGAGAAACTGGCCTTTCTTTATATTTACAGGCTTGCCCGTTCGCCCGCAGGCACAAAGCAAATCAGTCTGCCTGCACAGAAAAGCAGGGACCTGCAGACAATCGACAACCTCAGCGGCAACAGCAGCCTGGGCCGGCTCGTGCACATCGGTCATAACAGGCAGGCCGGTTATGCGGCGGACCGCTGCAAGAATCTCCAGACCCTTCTCAAGTCCAGGACCGCGAAAGCTGGATATGCTGCTGCGATTGGCCTTGTCGAAACTCGCCTTGAAAATCATTCCGACGTTCGCCTTCTGACCGATATCGACAAGTCTATTCGCAATATCGAGACAAATGTCTTTGCTTTCAATAACGCAAGGCCCCGCCATTACAAACAGGGGCCCATCCAGACCAATCTCAACATCACCGACTTTGAAGTTCACTTTATTCATACTCCGTATCTCATACTAAACTAAAAGCTAAAAAACTAAAAACCATAATTCAAAACTCATTTTTTAATTTGATTTTGAATTTTAAGTTTTGGTTTTACATTTTTACTTTTTCACTTTTCGCTTTATTTATCCCAATGCTCTGATAATTCTTGTTCTTATCCCCGCCGGCTTGGCACCTTCCGGCACCATCACGTTGACGGCCCGCGGTATCACCGTAATTTCCATCGGCAAATCCGGCCCCGGGTCACCGTCAATCTCAGTCGCTATATGGGCACTTTCAGAGCTTACAGTGAAGTTTTTGCCCTGACGGTAAATAACATCGCCGCTTCCGGCATGCTGCTTCAAAATCGTCATCACCGAATGCTTTACCAGATGTACGCGAGACGCACATTTATAAATACACACATCCAGCAGCCCGTCACCGAAATCAGCATGGTGCAATATCTGAAGTCCCATCGCGTATCTTGAAATATTTCCAACAAAAACCAGGCCGCAACCATTAAAAATCTCTTCACCATCTACTTCCACCTTCATTGCACCGAATTTATAAGTCCAGAATGTTCGCCATATCGGCCAAACGTAATCAAGGTAATCTATGTGATGTCCCTTGCGCTGCTCGCTGACCCATTTGACTATCTGGCCGTCAAACCCAAAACCGGCTATGGAAGTAAAACATTTCCCATTTGCACTTCCGAGGTCCAGAGGCCGAATGTACCCTGCCTCGAATGTCCTTATTATTGTTTTTAATTTTTCATCAAAACCGAATTCATTTGCCAGCAAATTTTCCGTCCCGCAGGGCACTACCAGCAATGGCTTGTCACTGCCTTCCAGGCCGTGTGCAACCTCTCTGACGGTACCGTCACCGCCGACAACAACAACCATTGCACAGTCGTAATCGACCGCCGCGTCCGTAGCCAATTCGCAGGCATTGTCCAGGGAGGTGGTCAGACTAACCCTGACGTCGAACCCTTTCTTGACAAGGCATTCCTGAAACTGCCGGCTGGTCAGTTTGCTGCTGCTGGCACCGGACTTGGGGTTCACGATATAGGCGATATAGCCATCATCCGTCTTCATAATTACGACCCTGGACTTCCAAAAAAAACTTTTCTTTCCTCTTTGCCGAGCTGACGAAGCTTTTCATCCATCAAAAACGCATAACTTTCTCCGATATGCGGCAAGTTTGCCAGCCCTAAATTCCTTTGTACATCAGCGATTCCTTCTTCGTCGGAGCCTTCTATTTCCACAAAATCACCTAACAACGGCAGCTCATCCAGAGAAACAACGCAATCACCGAGCCGCCAAATCCGACGCTTTTTTTCAAAAACCAGTACCTTTTCATATCCGAGTGCCGAAAGCAGCTTCGCAGCCGAATTGGCGTCTCCGACTTCAATTTCTATCTCCCGCCTTTTTTTGAATTCGTTTTTTTCTTTTGCACCTTTATAAGTCAAAAGAAATTTCTCACTCTTGCCTACCATTTGTCGCCGCAGCCGAAGACATCTGTCGCCTTTAGTCAGCTCCGTGTTTGCATCATCAAAATAGTAATCTGTCTGCAGCTGTTCTTCTAAAAACTCGGCGCCGAGTTCAGCTAACTTGCGCTTTATCTCTTTATGCGAATCAACCTTTAGCTTTGCTTCAATTTCGGTACACATCAATAGATAACTGGCTATGATTAGGTGATTATGCTTACTATTCTTGGTTTAACAACGATGATTTTCTTTGGCTCTTTACCGGCCATAGCGGCAATTACCTTTTTGCTGCCGAGCGCTTTTTGTTTTATCTGCTCTTCGTCCGCCTCGGCAGCAACGACTATTCTGTCCTTTATTTTTCCGTTGACCTGCACCGCCAGTTCAATCTCTTTTTCCTTGATGAGTTCCCTGTCGTATTCAGGCCAGGGCTCATAAGCTACGGTATCGGTATGGCCCAATTTATCCCGGAGTTCCTCAGCAATATGAGGTGCGAACGGAGCAAGAATCAGAACAAATTTCTCGACGACCGACTTTGGCCTGATTTCTCGTTGGCCCAGGTGATTTACAAAAATCATCATCGCGCTTATCGCCGTGTTGAATCTGAAATTTTCTATATCATCGCCGACCTTTTTTATCGTCTGATTCAACAGTCTAACTGTCGCTTCGCCTGCTTGGGCTTCTTTCACCGCCTCGGCAAGCTCGCCTGTATCCTCGTCAACAATCACTCGCCAGGCCTTCTGCAAAAACCGGTGCACGCCCTCCACCCCTTGCATACTCCAGGGCTTAATCGCCTCCAGAGGCCCCATAAACATTTCATAAAGCCGCATCGAATCGGCACCATAATTGGTAATGACCTTATCGGGGTTGATTACATTGCCGCGGGACTTGCTCATCTTCTGGCCGTCTTCGCCGAGAATCATTCCCTGATTGACAAGCTTCTTAAACGGCTCTTTGGTACTAACATAGCCCAGGTCATAGAGAAGCTTATGCCAGAATCGCGAATACAAAAGGTGCAGCACCGCATGTTCGGCGCCGCCGATATACAAATCAACGGGCATCCAGTATTTTTCCTTTTCCGCGTCCCAGCTTCGCCGATTATTATCCGGGTCAAGGTATCGCAGATAATACCAGCAGCTGCCCGCCCATTGCGGCATTGTGTTTGTTTCGCGTTTCGCTTTTGAGCCATCGGCCAATGTTAGACTTACCCAATCGTCAATATTGGCTAACGGTGATTCGCCTGTCCCTGCCGGCTTATAGTTTTCAACGACCGGCAGCTCTAAAGGCAAATCTTCTTCCGAAAGCCCGATGATGCGGCCATCTTCGGTATGCAAAATCGGGAACGGCTCGCCCCAATAACGTTGCCTGCTGAAAAGCCAGTCACGCAGCTTATAATTGACAGCTTTTCTCCCAAGTCCCCTTTCACTAAGCCAGTTTGTAATCTGCTCCTTGAATTCAGCCGTTGGCAGACCGTCAAACTGCCCGCTGTTAATTGCCTTGCCGTCTCCTACAAAGCACAATTCCCCTTTTTTCACCAAATCGGCCTGCTGCTTGTCATCAGGTTCAACGACCGGGATAATCGGCAGGTCAAATTCTTTTGCGAATTCGAAGTCCCTTTCATCGTGGGCCGGCACCGCCATAATCGCACCGGTGCCGTAGCTTATCAAAACATAATCGCTTATCCAGATTGGAATCTTTTCGTTGTTGGCCGGATTTATTGCGTAAGCGCCTGTAAAAACACCGGTCTTTTCTTTTGCCAAATCGGTTCTATCCAA
This sequence comes from Phycisphaerae bacterium, assembly GCA_030602845.1. GTDB lineage: Bacteria > Planctomycetota > Phycisphaerae > Sedimentisphaerales > Anaerobacaceae > JAUVYQ01. The sequence continues at coordinate 5,762 of JAUVYZ010000107.1, forward strand.
ATCACTTTTACGCGCCGCCTGTTCACGATACTTTTCAACCGCTTCTCTATGCTCATCAGTTGTAATCATATCTACGACGTCAAGCTCAGGTGCAAATACCATATCGGTTGCACCGAACAGGGTATCCGGGCGGGTTGTAAACACCAAAAGGTCCCAGTCGCAATTTTCTATTTCAAATTTGACTTCCGCTCCGATGCTCTTACCTATCCAATCGATTTGCAACTTCTTTATCGACTCCGGCCAGTCCACTTCAGCTAAATCATCGAGCAGTCTTTCAGCATATTTCGTTATTCGCAGCATCCACTGCCGCATCGGCTTTCTGATTACAGGATGCCCGCCGCGCTCGCTAAGGCCGCCGATTATCTCCTCATTTGCCAGGACCGTCCCGAGCGCCGGACACCAGTTGACGGGTACTTCATCCTCATAAGCAAGACGATGGCCATCTATGTACCGGCGTTTTTCATTTTCGCTCAGGCCTTCGGGAATAGAAAGTTGTTCTATCGGTTTTGCTTTCTGCTCGGTCTCATCAAAATAGCTGTTAAAGAATTTCAGAAATATCCATTGCGTCCACCTGTAATAATTCGGGTCGGTTGTATTAACTTCCCGGTCCCAGTCATAGCTGAATCCAAGTGACTCGATTTGCCTGCGCATACTCTCGATGTTTCTTTGCGTGGTCTCTGCAGGGTGCGTGCCGGTCTCAACGGCATACTGTTCTGCCGGCAGGCCGAATGCGTCCCAGCCCATAGGGTGCAGGACATTAAATCCTTTCATTCGCTTATACCGGGCGACTATATCGCTTGCGGTATAACCTTCCGGATGGCCAACATGCAGACCGGCAGCGCTGGGGTAAGGAAACATATCCAGCACGTAATATTTGGGCCTGGAATCATCGCAGTCGTTTGCTTTGAATGTTTTACGCTCTTTCCACAACTGCTGCCATTTTTTTTCTATTGCATTGAAGTTGTAGCCGCCCTTTTTCACGTTCATCCGTTTTTTTGCCTCCCTGTGGCTCAGCTCCGAATTCTTAATCTCCCGTATATGGGCAACTATTATCGCTGCACCCCTGGCAGCGCTTCGAGTCGCCCGCCTTGACGCCGGGCGCGAATACAGAGAACTGCTTCTCCAACTTTTTGCTGCCGCAGTAAGCACACCTTCTCCCCGGTCTGCTGCCGGAGTTTTCCAGAAACTCATTTATCTTGCCGCACTTA
>JAUVYZ010000078.1 GCA_030602845.1 Phycisphaerae bacterium
AGAATGAAGACAAGCCTATTCTTTTGTATCTTCCGTATACGGCGCCTCATTATCCGCTGCACGCCTGGCCCGATGACATCGCCAAATATCGCGGGAAATATAAAATCGGGTGGGATAAGATCCGCGAGAGACGCTACAAACGTCAGATCGAGATAGGGATGATGGACCCGAAATTTGGGATGTCTAAAAGGGATGAGCGCGTAAAGAAATGGGATTTGCTCAGTGAGTCGGAACAGGACGCCGAAGACCTGAAGATGGCGGTATATGCGGCGATGATTGAACGCATGGATTATGGTGTAGGACGAGTGTTTGCGAAGCTCAAAGAAATCGGAAGATGGAAAAATACGTTAGTGCTCTTTCTCTCCGACAACGGCGGTTGCGCCGAAACTCCCGACAGAACTCCCAATATACCGCCGGGACCGGTGGAGGGGTATCGGGCGTTGGGCCCGGCGTGGGCCAATGCGAGCAATACGCCGTATCGCAAATACAAATCGACCGACTATGAGGGCGGCAACTGCACGCCGTTTATTGCGCACTGGCCTGGTGTGATTAAGCCGGGACAGATCACCGAGCAGGTAGGGCATATTATCGACATTCTTCCGACTTTTATGGAGATCACCGGTGCGAGTTATCCCGATGAGATTGACGGCAGAAAACTTAAACGGCTGGTGGGGAAGTCGCTTTTGCCGATTTTCAAGGGCAAGAGAAGAAAGGGACATGATGTTCTCTATTGGCAGTTCGGCAAGGGAAAGGCCATACGCATTGGTGACTTCAAACTTGTCAAATACGGCAATTCGGACTGGGAGCTATACGACATGGCCAACGACAGGACCGAATTAAATAACCTCGCCTCTCGATTTCCTGAAAGGGCCAAACAAATGAGCCAAATGTGGGAAAAATGGCGGGCAAACGTCGGACGCAAAATATAGCCTATGCAAGATACAGATTGGAGACGGAATCTCGTAGCGTGTGCAACAAGTTGCACACGCAGTATCAAAAAGATATAAATTTGTTTATGCCAAATCCCGGTTAAGGAGATAAGGTTGATGGACAGGAAAAATCATACTATGAATCGCAGACAATTTCTGCAAACTACCGGCCTTTTAACAATATCTGTTATGACTCCAACATTGCAGGCAGCAAAAGCAAAGCCCCCCAACATCCTGTTTATCATGACCGATCAGCAATTTGCGGATGCCCTTAGCTGCACGATGGGCCGCGATTATATCGAAACGCCGAATATTGACAGCCTTGCAGCCGGCGGAATGCTGTTCACAAAGGCCTATTGTGCAAATCCATTGTGCGTGCCGAATAGAACTTCGATATTTACCGGCAGATATCCACACGAGCACGGCAGGCAGATCAATTCAACAAAAGCAATCGACGCAAAAGAATTTCCGAATATTGGGATGGTGCTTCGCAAGGCAGGTTATGTTACCGGTTATTTCGGCAAGTGGCATTTGCCTTATCCCTTTAAAAAAGCTACTGCCCAGAACAGTGGTTATGACCAGAGATTTGATGCCCTGGACTATAAAATTGCAGCACCGACTATTAAGTTTATCAAGAACAATAAGAGCAAGCCATTCTTTGTTGTTTTCTCTTTGATGAACCCCCACAACATCTGTCAGTACGGCAGGAGCCAACCTTTGCCTGATGGTGACATAGGACAAGTGCCGCCCGCCAGGAACTGCCCCCCTGCCCCGGCTAATCTTGAAAAAGCAAGGAATCAGTCTGACGCACTTGAGGCTGTCTGGCAGGCGAGGTTGAGAGCAAAAGACAAAAAAAAGAACATAAGGAAGTTTGCCCCTCTGGATAAGTGGGATGCCGATGACTGGAGAAAGTATCGCTGGGCATATTACCGAATGGTGGAGCTTGCAGATAAAGAAGTGGGCAAAATCCTTTCAACTCTTAAAAAACTAAGGCTTGAAAGTAATACGGTGATAATCTTCACCTCTGACCATGGCGATGGTATCGGCGCGCATCGGTGGGCGCAGAAGAATATGTTCTATGATGAGACCGCCAGGATACCTTTTATCATCAGTCAGAAAGGTACAACTAAAATCGGCACGAGTGCTTTTCTGGTCAATAACGGCCTCGATATTATGCCCACCATCTGTGATTATGCCGGGGCAAAGGTCCCGGAAAAATGTAAAGGGATGAGTCTGCGGGATATCGCAGAAGGCAACAAGCCCGGGAAAAATCGAAAATACGTCGCGTGTTCAACTCGTTTTGTTCAGGACCTTCTCCAGGACGGCAAGCCCATCAATCTCGAGGGGAGAATGATCCGGACTGAAAATTATAAATATTATATCTTCAACCAGGGCAAACAGCCTGAGATGCTGATCGATATGAAAAACGATCCCGGCGAGATGGAGAACCTGGTAGGTAATCCCGATTACAAAAAGGTTCTTGATGAACATCGCGAAATTTTTTCTGAATATAAAAAAGAAAGTGGTGACAGCTTCTTATCGTAGGCTAATAGGACATGCAAAGGTATAGATTTGAGGTAGAATGTAAAGAGCTTAAGGGAATATCTGTTTATGAGACAGAAGGTGACAATTAGCCGGCGTGATTTTCTTAAGAGTACGGTGGCCATGCCTGGGATAGCGTCGATTTGGGGCTGCCGGGTGGTTGCGGCAAAACCAGTTAAGACGAAGCCGAACATCATTTTGATCATGGCGGACGACATCTCGGCCAAGGAGTTCCCAACTTACAACATTCCAAATCGAACGTACGGCGACGGTCCTTGTTCTACGCCTGTGATGGAGAGGATGAAGAACAAGGGCGTCCAGTTCAAGCACGCTTGGGCGACGCCGCTGTGCCATCCCAGTCGCGGCATGATTATGACCGGACGGTACGCCCATCGCACGAAGTGGTGGTCCAACGGATTTTCCCCGGCCAAAGGAGAAAAGGGTTATCCTTTATACGACCACCATCTGACACTCGGATGGATTGCCAAAACCGCAGGTTACAGAACACAGTTTGTCGGTAAGTGGCAATTAGGTGGAACGCCCGACGGCTACGCCTTTGACGAGTATGTTTCGACACCGGGACGGTATGCGGCACGCTCTCCGGTGGACAAAAAAGCAAACAGCCAGGGCAAGGGAAAGTCGTCCTTTTATTGGAACCCGGGCTTCGGACTCAGGAAACATCCGGACCATCCGGACAGCTTTGGGGCAAAGGGCCTGACATTCAAAACTACCTGGCAAGACTTTGCCGCCGACATCGAGCTGAAGTACATCAAGAACTTCATGAAGAGAAAACACGAAAAAGGCGAACCTTTCTTCGTCTACTGGCCCGCTCACATGGGGCATCCGAACTGGGATTTTGAAAATGACCGAATGGGATATCCGGGAGTACCGCAGCGCGACAAAGACGGCAAATGGACAGGCAGGAAAACTCCCGCCGGAATCAACTATCATGTGCAGTATCTCGACTATTGTCTTGGTGAACTGAGCAAACAGACTAAGGTTCTTGGGATCGACAAGAATACTATCATTATTTTTACAACGGACAATGCGACAACCGAATATGGCAAAGGTCTCAAAGGCGCGGTTAAGGAACACGGCCCCAAGGTGCCTATCATCGTTTACGGCCCCGGGTTGGTTAAAGCTCTGGGTGAAGTGGACGACCTGGCGAGTCTGGTGGATATCGCGCCGACGGTGGCGGAACTGACTGGCGCCAAACTGCCCGACGGTTACGAGTTTGACGGCAAGAGCATGATGCCATTCGTCTCAGGCAGGAGCTCCAGACACAGGGACTGGCTCTATTCTTATAATGCCGAATATCAAATGGTCCGGACCCGCAATGTCTGCCGGGACGGCCTTGGTTTCTATTGGGACACAAGGGGAATCGTGGACCAGGAGCAATACCGGCTGATCGACGAAGCCAGGCCAGACCCCGCCCTACGGAAAGATATTGAACTGGTCAAGACAATCCTAAAGAAATACCCCACCGCGCCGTTGAGCGGACCGATGTACGAACGTTATATGAAAATGAAGGCCACAAAGCGCGAGTTGTGGGACAGGATGAGAGAGAAGATCCTGAGCCGGCAGGAAAAAGAGCAGGGATTCAAGCTGCTCTTCGATGGAAAAACAATGGACCAGTGGCGAAATTATAAATCCGAAACCATCCGGCCACAATGGCAGATTATCGATCAGGCAATGGTGATGACCGCCAAGGGAGGTCGCGACCTGATTACCAGGGAAAAATTCGGCTATTTCGACCTCCGCCTGGAATACACCATCGCTGAAAAAGGCAACAGTGGGATTATGTTTCGCGTGGTCGAAGAAACAGAGGAACGTAACCCCTGGCGACTGGCACCGGAATATCAACTGTATGATTCATTCAACGTGAAGGTTCGCGGCAATCGTTGTGCCGGCGCCCTGTACGGACTGATTGGGGCCCCCAATGACCTTGCCAGAAAACCCGGCCAGTGGAACCAGGTGCGCATTCTGCTCGAACCTGCCGGCGACAACAACGCTCGGCTGCGATTCTGGCTCAACGACAAACAGACCGTCGATATCATCATCGACCCCGCGCCGGATAGCCAGTGGTCTAAACTGCTCGAAAGCAAAAAATCTGAGGGACATTTTGCTGAGGATTTTTTTAGCGCCAAAACCGGACCCATCCTCCTGCAGGACCACGGAGCCCGTGTCGCCTTTCGCAATATCAGGATACGTAAACTGGATGACTCGGCCCCTCCGCGGTAGCCCTTTTGCTCGACCAGCAATTCGCTAAAGCCCGATAATATATAATAAATCATCCATCCAAACCCCCAACTCGAAACCCGCAACCCCCCTCATTTCGACATCCCCTGTTCTCCCAAGTGGGATGGCCAAGCCCAGATATTGGATAATCGATATTCTCCTCTTGACCTCTCAGCCCCGCGAATGTAATATACCCACTTATTGTTTACTCAAACTGACTATTTTGTATTTGGCTTTTACCGTAAGACCTTATAAAATACAGCGTTAATTTGTGTTAACTTGTGCCCGCAAAATCGAAGTCGAATATCCGGCTTCTGTTTGACGGAATCCGGCTTTAGACGGAGCGGGTATTCGTTTCTGAAAAAACGTAAAATTCGTCTTCTTTTTGAATTTTTATTTACCATTTTGCTTTTTGATTTTTAACCTTTGATTTTTTCTCTGCGTTCTCCGCAGTTAGTATTTGGAGAATTTTATGGATTGTCCGGTTTGCAAAAACGCAATGATTACCCTCGAGCTTGAGGAGGTGGAAATCGACCATTGCACCGACTGTGGCGGTATCTGGCTCGACGCCGGCGAACTCGAATTGCTCCTCGGCCAGCCAGAAAAGGCCGGACAATTGCTCGACTCATTCAAAATTGACTCCGCGTCCACCGAAAAACCCAGAAAATGTCCCATCTGCTACAAGAAAATGAGAAAAATCATCGTCGGCACATCCACACCCCTCCTGCTTGTCGACAAGTGCCGCAGAGGCGATGGTCTATGGTTCGACAAAGGCGAACTCCAAGACATCTTCGATAGAGCACAGTTGGACGAGGACAATAAAGTTCAAAAATTATTAGCCGATATGTTCGGCCATAATCAGAAAGATTAAATATGAGACGAGTCAGTTTACGGCTGATGTACATTCTACTGTTTGCCTGCGTCTTGTCCAGCGCTCCGGCAGCGACCGCGGAAGCAGCATCAACGCACAAACCGCAGCAGACCGACGTCTTCGTTAGCGGCACCGACGGCTACCACACCTACCGCATCCCAGCACTCATTGTCACCAGCAAGGGCACACTCCTGGCGTTTTGCGAGGGACGCAAAAAAAGCAGGTCAGACAGCGGCGATATAGACCTGCTCCTCAAACGCTCTAAAGATGGTGGCAGGACCTGGAGCAAACAATACGTCGTCTGGAACGATAACGGCAATACCTGCGGTAATCCCTGCCCCGTCGTCGACCAGCAGACCGCCACCATTTGGCTGCTGATGACCTGGAACCGCGGCGACGACCGCGAGTCAGCTATCAAGAAAAACACGAGCAGGGACACACGCCGCGTCCGGGTGAGCCGAAGCGATGACGATGGCGCAACCTGGTCGAAACCGGCGGAGATAACCGATACGGCCAAACGGACGGAATGGCGATGGTATGCCACCGGCCCGGGTGTCGGAATTCAGTTGCAAAAAGGCCCCTGGAAGGGACGCCTCGTCATCCCCTGCGACCACAGTCTCGTCTCCCCCGACGACCCGGACGGCTACAACTCACACGTTATCATCAGCGACGACCACGGCAAAACCTGGAGTATCGCCGGCATAATCCGCCCAAAGGTCAACGAATGTCAGGTCGTCGAATTGGCCAACGGCAACCTTATGATAAATATGCGCAACTACGACCGCTCGAAAACCACGCGGGCCGTCGCCACCAGCACCAACGGCGGAATCACCTTCTCGAACGTAACTCACGACCCGGTTCTCGTCGAACCAATCTGCCAGGCAAGCTTCCTGCGATATACTCTCCGTCCGCACCACGACAGGAACCGCCTGCTTTTTTCCAATCCCGCCCACCCCGAGAGAGGCAACAGACGCGATATGACCGTCCGAATAAGCTACGACGAGGGCAAAACCTGGCCGGTCTCGAAAGTGCTTTACGCCGGCCCATCCGCCTATTCCTGCCTGACCGTGCTGCCCGACAACGACATCGCCTGCCTTTACGAGGCCGGAGTCAAGAACCCCTATGAAAAAATCGTCTTCGCCCGCTTCACGCTCGACTGGCTCACCGGCGGAAAAGAAAAATCTGATGACTTAATAAAGAAAATGAGTATAATACAAAAATAACGAAACAAATTTAAAGAATGAAAGGAAAAAATCATGATGACACTAATATCATCCATCGTTGCCCTCAGTAAGCTGAGCTGGGGATTGATAATTGTTGGCGCCGTTCTTCTCATCGTGGCATATATAATCAAAAAACGATCGTAATAAAAAAACAATAAAGCTTTGTTCTTTGAAGGAGTGAAATTATGATTACAGCAATCATTATCATTGCTGTTGTTGCCGTCTTGCTTATTCTTTTCGTGATTGGTATCTACAACGCTTTAATTCGGCTCCGCAATCAGGTCGATAATGCCTGGTCCCAGATTGATGTCCAGCTCAAACGCCGCCACGACTTGATTCCCAACCTCGTCGAAACCGCCAAGGGCTATATGAAGCACGAGCGCGGGACTTTTGAGGCGATAACAAATGCCCGAAGCCAGGCTATGGGTGCCAAAACCGTCGCCGATGCCTCAAAGGCCGAAGGCGCTCTCGGCGAAGCACTCAGCAAATTTATGCTCGTCGTCGAGAACTATCCCGACCTCAAAGCCAATCAAAACTTCCTCGCCGTTCAGGAAGAGCTGACCAGCACTGAAAACAAAATCTCCTTTGCACGGCAAAGCTACAATGACCAGACCCTGTTCTTCAACAACAAGATTCAGATGTTCCCTTCTAACATCATTGCCAATATGTTCAACTTCAACAAACGAGACTTCTTCGAGATTGAAGTCGATGCTGAGCGCGAAGTGCCGAAAGTAAGTTTTTAATTTTGAATTCTAAATTTTGAATTTTCGGCTAATGTCCGAAAACGTCGTTAAACAAAAGAGCTACAATTTCGCGTTGCAAATTGTAAAGCTGTGTGCTCGACTTAAACAACAGAAGCATTTTGAGATATCGAGTCAGCTTTTACGGTCAGGTACAAGCATAGGTGCTAATGTTGAAGAAGCTTTGGCAGGGCGAAGCCGAAAGGACTTTTTTGCTAAAATGTCTATTGCCTCAAAGGAGGCCAGGGAGACAAATTACTGGTTGAGATTGCTCAAAGACGCGGAAATCCTTGATAAGCAAAACAGTCAGACGCTTATTGATGTGTCAGAAGAGCTGATTAAAATTTTAACGAGCATAGTAAAAACAGGTTACGGCAAAATAACTGATAACCAACAAACTTAACTCAAAACTCAACACTCAAAACTAAAAACTAATAATGTGGGAGCTGATAAGAGCAAACAAAAGAAACTCTATTGTCCTGCTGGTGTTAATGGCCGTATGCCTGATGCTGCTGGGCTTTATCATCGGCTTGAGTTTCTTCGGCCCTGAGGGCGGCTTCTTCGGCCTGATTATCGCCACCGTCATTTGGCTGATTCTTACACTGATAAGCTTCTCAAGCGGAGACCAAATCTTTCTTGCTGCAAGCAAAGCCAGACGTATCACTCACGATGTCCACCCCCAGCTATTCAACGTTGTCGAAGAAATGAAAATCGCTGCCGGCCTGCCTATGCCCAAAGTTTA
>JAUVYZ010000177.1 GCA_030602845.1 Phycisphaerae bacterium
CACCTAACAGAGAGGGGAACTCCTTCGTCAGTGACAGCTCTTCTACGGAGAACCACCCCTCGCCCTCGGGGCCGATTTGGTATGTGTTATATGCTTTTATATATACTTCATTAAAATTGTCATGCAAAATGAACTCTACCCTCGCACTTTCAGCGGCGATAATCTTTTTTATCTCGTGGCTTTTCACCTCGGCGATAACTACACCTGAAAGCGTGTCATCTCGCGGGTCGGCCTGGTCGGCATAAATTACGTATTGGCCACCCGATGGCTTATAATATCCCCTCCGCTGAATATTGCGGAAAAGTATCTGTTTTGCATCCGCTTTGAGGGATTTTTCCGCGAGGTGTACGAAATAAGGCATCACGTGGAAACTCAAAATCAAATTTACTGTCGCCACCATAATCGCCAGCGCTAGACCCGGATAAACCAATGTTAGCAGACTTATTCCGCTTGCCCTGCAGGCATCGAGCTCATTATCGCTTGCAAATCGGCCGTAAACCAGAGCTGCCGCAAATAAAGCTGCCATCGGCAGTACGAATGTGAGCGTGATTGGCAAAAAGTAGCCCATAAGATGAACAACTTGCTGAGGTCCTACCCCGTATTCCTGCACCGGACGCAGAATAATGCCCAGACTAAGGATTAGTGTCAGCGCCATCGCCGCAAGAAAAAAAACTTTGAAAAGCTCCCGAAATATATATCTGTGCAGTGTAAAAACCATTTCTTTACGTTCCTCGTCTGTGTGCCGTGTCATGCAATACGCAATACGATATACGCAGTGCGATGTTATTTTGCAACAAAATTCTCCAGAAGACAGAGGACAGAGAACGTGGTCATCCGTCGTCCGTCCTCCGCCGTTCACCATTATCGCCTTGACACAGCTCTCACTCTTATTTCGGCAATCTGGTTCCGCACCACGGACAAAAATTCCAGGCTCCGCTGCAGTTCTCTCTGCATTTTAGGCATATCTTTGGAGGAAGAAGCGAGCCTAAAGGCAGTCTCCACCTGAATTCCTTTTCACCCAATTTAATCGAAAAGCCCCCCATCTGCTTGGCGTCAGCAATCTTCCAGCCCTTTTTGTTCCTGGCCGGAAAGAGAAAGAGATGAGCGTTTTGCCCCATCGGCCCGGACATGTTCACGAAAATAGGTTTCATTATCGATAACAAATTCCTCGTGTCCGCGCCGACCTTATCTTCACTAAGTGGGCGATAGTAAGTCCCCTGGCTATCTTTAATTTGAATGTTGGCCCGAATGGCTGCTTCGGGTCTGTATGCAATTCCACCCAACGGCCCCATCTTGCCGTCTACGACGACGATGAGCGTATAGGGGCGAAGAATCTTGATTAGCTCTTCAACCTGGGTTTCTGTAATCGTGGGGTCCTGTGCCGAGCTAAGATGCCAGAATGCCTCTGGAATCCACCAGACCAGCGTCATCTCGTTTACTTTTTGGGACGTCTTTTGAGTCTCGTGGAGCAGCGCGTTGATATTTACCCGGGTTCCCATTGTGGGCTTCTTTTGCAAAATGGGCTCCGCCTTACCTTCTTGATTTTGCCGGGCCAGGCTGTTTGCCATCCACACACACAATAGCAGTACGATTGCGACCAGACTTGCCCGTCTCAGATTTGACCTTTTGATACCTTTTGACTTGTTCATCTTGCATCATCCTTTCTTGCCAATAACGCTCAATCGTCGAATTACTTCGTTTACACCGTTAGCAATTATATCCTGGCGGATAGCAAAATTGATATTTCTAAGGGGGGCTATGTTACCAAATTGTCTCTATTTAGCAAGAGTAATGACATCCCACCAATCCCCCCGAGTCGGGACAATAATCAATATCGAAGTCAAAGTCGAAGATCCGGCATCTGTTTGACGGAATCCGGCATCTGTTGCGCTGAAAGTCCGGCCCTTGGACGGAACGGAATCCGGCCTTCCTTGGACGGAATCAATTATCAGTGGATGACTTTGTTAAGAGGATAAGTGATTATGCCAGAGGCCCCCGCGCGCTTCAAAGCCGGAACCAGCGACCGTTCGATTTTATCTTCGATAATCACTTCTATTGCCACATAATTGGAATCGGCCAAACTCGAAACAGTCGGGCTCTTTTCAGCAGGCAAAATCTTCAGTATCGACTCTAACTCGCTCTTTTTTATGTTCATCTTCAAACCAACCCTGTTGCGGGCGTCGATAGCTGCATTAAGCAAAATGGCAATGTTTTCTATTTTTTCCCGTTTGAACTTGTCCTGCCAGGCCTGCTTATTTGCGATAAACCTTGTCGTAGAGGTTATCACGGTATCTATTATCCGCAGATTATTTGCCCGAAGTGACGCGCCGGTCTCGGTAAGCTCCACTATCGCATTCACCAATCGCGCCTTTACCTCGGTAGCGCCCCAGCTAAATTCGACCTTCACGTTGATATTTTTATCTGCGAAATATTTCTTTGTTACGCTGACCAGCTCGGTTGCGATTGTACCTCCCTGAAGGCCCTCAGGATTTGTCACTTTTGATTCGTCAGGCACAGCCAATACCCATCTGGTCGGATTGCTCGACGTTTTGCTGTAGCCAAGTTCGCAGACCTCGACCACATCCGAACCGTTCTCCATTATCCAGTCATAGCCGGTAATACCGGCGTCGAGAACGCCGTCGGCGACTATTCTGCTTATCTCCTGGGCTCGCAGCATAATCAGCCGGATTTGCTTGTCATCTATACGTGGCAAATAACTCCTTTCAGAATCCAAAATGTGGAACCCGGCCTTGCCGAAAAGTTCGATCGTCGCCTTTTGCAGACTGCCTGCGGGAATACCTAATTTTAATATCTCCTCTGACATTTGATAATGTCCTGTCCTTTCCTTTTACTTTTTTGTCTTCTTTTTGGTTTTGGTCTTTTTGCCTTTTACCTTCTTTACCTTTTTCTTTATCCTGCCCTTACGCGACTCACTCTCGCGTCGCAAAAGAGCATAAAACTCGTATGCATTCTCAGCCGAAATCTGTTTGGTCAAGAAGCCTTCTGTCTCCTGCTCGTCGGCTTCCGCGTGGACCAATTCATTGCTTCTTAGATATTCTATCATCTTTTTTGTAAGCGGTAGGGCGTGGCCCTGCAGAGACGTAAGCATGCAGTAATTGACCACGAAACGGCTGACAGCGTCCATCTTCTCAAGCACTTGTTTGGCCGGACGTTTGCCGATTCTTTTCAGCGACGCCAGACTGGCCGTATGGTATTTCTCGAATACAGCCCTTAAAGCCCTCGTAAGTCTCGAAGCTATATCCCTTGTAACATGCGTGTCCTCGCCTAACATTTCTACCATTTCTTCTGCTCGTGAAACACGCAAATCGTTCAAATCAACAAAATAATTAGTAAATCTCTTAAGCGCAGATTCCGCAGCCGTCTCGCTCATATTTTCGCTGACGACAGCATAAACAAGTGCCTCCGTCGGCTCATCATAGACGGCTTTTTTGACCTTCGGATATTCACGCTTCAATGAGCTGTACAACCTTTGCACTTTTTTCGAATACTCTTTGCTATTTTTCATAACAGCCCATCGAATTGACTATTGATTATTTTTTTAACTTTAGGCACTTTAGCTCACTTTAGGCACTTTTAACTTCTTTCTGCCTTCTTTTCCAGCTCACTGACCGCTTGGTCTATCAGTTTCATAATCTCCAGCGTTTTTTTGAATTTCTCATCCCTGTAGAAATGCAAAACAGGGCAGAATTTGGCCTGCCATTTACCGGCCAGCAGCGATTGTATTCGGCTCTTTGCGTGCGTTATTCCCGCAAAAGTTTTGTTCTGTGTGGCTTCATCTTTGCCGAAAATGCTAAGATACACATCGGCATTGCGCAAGTCAGCGGCTATATCAACTCTCGTAACGCTCACGAATCCCTCAATACGTGGGTCGTTAAGATGGTTGGCAATAGCGTCACTGACCGCTTCTTTTACCACGCGAGCTACTTTTTCCTGCCTTCTCGTCGCCATCGTTTGGTTAAATGGTAATTGGTAACCGGTCCGGCAGGACTGCCGGATTTAACCATTTAACCAATCACCAATCACCAATTACCAATCACCAATTCAAAGGGTTCTGGCTACTTTAACGATTTCATAGAAGTCAAAAACGTCGTCGACTTTAATATCCTCAAATCCTGCTATCTTAATCCCACACTCCAGACCCGCCTTGACCTCGCGAACGTCATCTTTGAAATGCTTTAGAGACTCTATGCTTAAGTCGTCTCTGATTACAATATTGTCGCGTATCAAACGCATCTTCGCATTTTTGCTTACGTGCCCGTTACTGACATAGCAGCCGGCCACCATGCCAACTTTTGAAACTTTAAAGAGGGTTCTTGCCACAGCTCTGCCGAGCGTTTCCTCGCGCTCTTCCGGCTTGAGCATACCGACCATAGATTTTTGCAAATCTTCGGTTATACGGTAGATTACATTGTACAGCCTTATCTCAACCCCTTTGGCTTCTGCTTCTTTTAATGCGCGGTCTTCACTGATAACGTTAAAGCCGATGATAATGGCGTTCGAGGCCTCGGCCAGCACAACATCGCCTTCGGTAATTCCGCCCGGCGATGCGTGCAAAATGTTAATCTTCACTTCGTCGGTGCTAAGCTCAGATAAATATTTCGTCAAAACATCCACTGAACCCTGCACATCGGCACGGATGATAACATTTAATTCTGCCGTCTTGCCGGCCTCTATTTGGCTGAATAAATTATCCAGAGTCACCTGCGTTCGTTGCGCCAGCGAATTCTCCCTTGAGAGCATCTGGTTTTCCTCAGCAGCGGACTTGGCCTTGTTGATATCATCAAGACAGTAAAATCTGTCACCCGCCTGCGGAACATCGCTCAGCCCCGTTATTTCCACCGGCATAGAGCTTGTAGCTGTCTTTATGTTTTTACCGTAGCTGTTCTTCAGGGTCTTCACTCTGCCAAAAGCGCCGCCGGCCAGTACCACGTTGCCCTTGTTTAGTTGGCCTTCCTTAATTAGCAGCGTTGCCACCGCTCCCTGCTTGGCTGATATC
>JAUVYZ010000087.1 GCA_030602845.1 Phycisphaerae bacterium
TTTGCGATTTCTTTCCGCAGGCCCTTAATACCTCTTGATGCGCTGTACCGGTGGTTCCGCGGGTCCTGCGCCGCCTGGCACAATTTGTCAACCACAATTTGCGGCGCCGGGTCGGAAGGATTACCCATACCCAGATCGATAATGTCCACACCTGCCTGACGCTTGGCAAGTTTCAACGCATTCAATCGCCCGAACAAATAGGGCGGCAAACGCTTTATTCTTTGTGCCGGCTCAATCTTAAATTCCATAATCCTTCACCGCTCAAAATTCCTGCCACTTTCATCCCGCACCAAAACCGGAATACAGCAAAGCGTCTTTTTGGTGTGGGACGCCGGTATTCTATCACCTCGGTCGATACTTGGCAAAATCTCTTTCGTTTTATTGCAGCTACTCGTTGGGACCCCGCCTTGCGGGAACCAAAAGCAGCTTAGATAACAGGAGGAAAATATAATAAAATAATGGACGCAACATCTTATTTGAATTAGACTTACGTGTTCTGCAGAAGGGCTTTACAACACCCCGATATTGGATGTATAAATATGAACTCTAAAGAGCGGGTCTCCGCGACAATGAATCATAAAGAGCCGGACCGTGTTCCGGTAATGTGTCAGCTTGCTCTTGGGCACTATTTCTTAAACTGCGACTATAGTCCTTCGCAAATCTGGTTCAATACTGAAACTTTTGCTAATGCTCTGGTCGACCTGCAGCGAAGATATGAATTCGACGGCAT
This sequence comes from Phycisphaerae bacterium, assembly GCA_030602845.1. GTDB lineage: Bacteria > Planctomycetota > Phycisphaerae > Sedimentisphaerales > Anaerobacaceae > JAUVYQ01. The sequence continues at coordinate 731 of JAUVYZ010000087.1, forward strand.
CCTGGTTAACTTACCCGGCAGACCGCCAAATTGGAAAGGTAAGCTTAAATCATACAAAAAGGTCGATAATACTGAATACCTCTATTGGAAATCGGGACTTGAAACGGTTGTTCCGCCGGATGACAACCCCCGTACGTACCGGGCGGGACAAACGGCTCTCGGGCGCGCCGACTATAAATCGGTTGACGTCAGCAGCCCGGCTACATATCGGCTGCCCGGCTACGTCTGGAACACCTGGCATATTCCCGAACTCTGGGATATCGACCCACAGGCCGACCTTTCCGACCCGACGGCTTATCCGCTGTCGTTCACAAGCACTCTAAAGAAGGTCAAAGAACTTGCTCCCGATGTTTCCGTACACGCTGAAGTTTTCTCACCCTTCACCCATCTTCTCGAGTTGTTCGGTTACGAACAGGCCCTTTTTGCCTTGATTGATGCGCCTCGGAAATGCCACGAGGTACTGGCCGCTTTCACACGACAGGTGCTTGCGCAAATCAAATTGTACGCCGGTTGTGAACCTGATGCCATCCTTGTAAGTTCAGCTTTTGCCGGAGCCGGATTTATCAGCCGACAAATGTATAAGGAATTCGTGGCTCCTTATGAGGACGAGGCCTTTCGAGCTGTCCGCAGCTCCGGTTTAAAACCTTATGTTCATACCTGCGGTGCAATCGGCGACCGTCTGGATCTTATGGCCCAAACCGCCGTTGATGGAATCGATACATTAGACCCTCCGCCGCTTGGCACCGTAGATTTTACGGAAGCAAAATCAAAGTACGGCAATCGATTCTTTTTCAAAGGCAACCTGGACGCTGTAAACGAGATGCTGAATGCGGATGACCGGACGTTTGAGCAGGCCGTGAAGAAAAGGCTCAAAATCGGAAAACCCGGCGCCGGATATATACTTTCTTCGGCCTGCAGTGTAGCTCCGTACGTCAAGCCCGAACGGCTTAAAAAACTCGCAGAGCTCGCAAAGCAATTCGGCAAATATTGATGTAACCGTTCACAGGTTAATATGCTGAATTTTGGCCATTTTATGTCATTGCGAGCCCTTCGCTTCGCTCGAGGATAAACTCCGCGAAGCCCCTCGGTTTGCTTCGCAAGAAGCAGAGGGGCAAGCAATCTCAACTCATCGAAAGTCCGAGATTGCTTCGTTCCGTCCAATGGCCGGACTTTCAGCGCTGCGCTCCTCGCAATGACAATTCCCAAAATCACAAGTCACAAACCACTATCACCACCTGGGTTTTTTTTCGAGGAATTCGAGGACGGCCTGGTATTTGGGGGCGTCTGCTGCCGGCTGGCCGTGGTACTCCATCAACCCCCGGCTTCCCCGCACCAAAAAGCCACTTTGCTGCGCTGCGTTGTTGGTGTCCGGTTGCAGGGGAACCCTCAAACCCCCGTCGATGCGGCGCCGTATGACGCACCTCTTATTGCGTTGCGGGACCCTGCTGTACTTCAAGAAATGGATGAAATGTGAAGGCTTTCTAAACAACCGCCATTAGAATTGCTTTACAAAACTAACCCCCATTGCCGGGCCATTGTCGCTTGCCATATAAGGCACCACTTTAAACCCCGCAACTTCAAGCTCTTTATGTTTGCCTGCAAAGGTATGGCCGACCACCCAACCGAGAGTTGCCCCAAAGACAATGTCGCTGCCCCAGTGGTCACCCGAGTCTATCATTCGATAGCTCACAAGAGAAGCCAATGCATACGACGGAATGCCTACCCTCGGCCCGTAAAACTCATCCAATACAGAGGCGACCGTGAATGAGCTCGCGGCATGAGCGCTGGGCCAGGCCCATTTCTTTCCGTTGGGACTGTCATTGTCCCTGATTGCTTTCAGAGACATCGTTATCACACTCGTCACTCCTAAGGCCCTTAGCATCGCCCCCGCCCGCTGTTTGTTAAACTCATCCTGGTTCTTTGCACTCATCGCATACCAGAGACTCGACACCCCAAGGTGTGTCCACGGAGAGCCAATCACGTTAAAATTCTCATCCGTAAAACCGTGGAATACTCGTGGATTATCGAAGTTCTCCGCCAGCTCTTTATCGGCGCCGCTGCTGTGCATCGCAATACTTGCACCGCCGGCCAGAAGCAAAGCGACCATATTATCCGGTTTCAAAAAGGTCTCTTTTGTATCTTCAATAATCCTCTTCGGCCAATCTTCAATATTTATCGTGGCGGATTCAAGAAGATAGCCCGATGTCTCAGACAGCTCCTCCAACCCCTCTTTTGAACCCTCGATAACCTTGCCTGGCAAACTGACAAGTCCAGCCCCGGCAGAGCCAAGAAATTTGCCCGTTTCAGATAGCTGCTCTGTTTGACTCGCACAGCCGGCAGCAAAAATAAAGCCCGCAAAAACAAGCCCCAGCCAGTATCGGTCCCAGCAATATCCTCTCATTCGAAAAAATCCACAAAAGTTATTAAATTCACACCCCACACAAGTAATTCACGCTACAATATATTACGGCTATTATCGAAAGAAACTACAGAAGATTGTGGTGGTTTTGCTAAAAAAAATGCTTATTTTGTCAAAAAAACGCTTTTTAGAAACGTTTTGGTCATTTGGACATTCGAATTTTGATATTGTTTCGTGCTTCGAATTTCGTGCTTCGGATTTCGTATTTCGCTTGACGCTTGCAGGCCAGCGTTAATCCTCAAAAGGTACGGCAGCCGAATAGTTTGGCGCCTCTTTGGTTATTTGTATATCGTGCGGATGCGATTCGCTGACCGACGCCGAGCTTATGCAGACGAACCGCGCGTTCTTCTTCAGCTCTTCAATATTTCGTGCCCCGCAATAGCCCATACCGGCCCGCAGTCCGCCAACGAATTGATAGACAAAATCATCCAGCGTCCCGCGGTATGGCACCCGCCCTTCTACACCTTCCGGCACGAGTTTGTCTTTCTCCGTGGAGCTCTTTTGTCCGTATCGCTCTGCCGAGCCTTTGACCATCGCCCCCAGAGACCCCATACCTCTGTATTCCTTGAACTGCCGGCCCTTGTAGATAACCAGCTGTCCGGGGCTTTCCTTCAGACCCGCAAACAATGAGCCAATCATAACGCTCGAAGCCCCGGCGGCAATTGCTTTGGTTATATCGCCTGACTGCCTTATCCCACCGTCGGCAATGACCGGAATATTATGCTTTTCGGCCACCTCGGCACAGTTGATTATCGCAGATACTTGCGGCACTCCCACGCCGGAAATTATTCTGGTGGTGCAAATTGCGCCGGGCCCAATACCAACCTTTACGGCATTTGCACCGGCTGCTATCAAGTCCTCCGCCGCCTCACCCGTCGCAATATTGCCCGCAATCACGTCGATATCATACTCGGCCTTGATCTTCTTTACGGTATCGATGACATTCTGCGAATGGCCGTGAGCGGTATCGACCACTACAACGTCAACTTCTGCTTTTATCAGAGCGCCGATTCGCTCATAATCTTGAACGCTCACCGCCGCACCGACGCGCAGTCTGCCCCGCTGGTCCCTCGCCGCTCTCGGATACTGCTGGACCCGGTCGATGTCCCTCATAGTAATCAAGCCCGCCAGCTCGCCTGCTGAATTGACCAGAAGTAACTTCTCAACCTTGTGTTTTTGCAGGATTTCCTTTGCCTCTTCAAGTTTCGTTCCAGCCGGGCCCGTAACGAGATTGTCTTTTGTCATTATGGAGCTTATTTTGACGTCGTAGTCTTTAAGAAATTTCAAATCCCTGCGTGTCAAGATGCCAACCAGTTTTTTGCCGTCGACGATGGGAATGCCCGAGACATTTTGTACGTTCATCAGCTCCTGTGCCCTTCTGACAGGCTCAGCCGGTGATAACGTTACCGGGTCGAGAATCACCCCGTGCTCAGAGCGCTTGACCTTTGCAACCTCTCTTTTTTGCGCCTCGACCGACAGATTCTTGTGAATTATCCCGATGCCGCCTTCCTGGGCCAGCACTATCGCCAATGCCGCCTCGGTAACCGTATCCATAGCAGCAGAGACAATCGGGATATTTATCGTGATATTGTTCGTCAACTGCGTACTGGTTTCCGCCTGGCTCGGCACAAAATCGCTCTTCGCCGGCATCAGCAGCACATCATCGAAGGTTATACCTTCAGCAACAATTTTCCTTTTGTCCATTTTTCACTCCAAAAAATTAATCGCTGCTTCGCATTATTTTGAGCAGGCCAGTATAATACCGCCATAAACCCCCGTCAAACAGATTTTAGGTTAATAAACAGTGTTAATCTGTGTAAGCTTGTACCTGCGAAAGCAGGTATCCGTGTCTAAAAAAATAAAACCAGTCAGTTTGAGTAATTAGTACGCATCCTCTCCAAAGAATGGCCGAGCTGATTTGGCTCGGCCTTTTTTATACGCATCGATAGCAGAAAAAAGGAAAATTTCCTCATAAAAAGATGTTGCGCACAAGCCGTCTTTTTCGTCTATAATCGTAGAGTCTGCTTTCGTGATAAGCAAACCTCAGGAGGCCTTTTGAGGGACAGGCAGAGAAAACTTTTAGAGTTGTTGGACAAGTCCGGAGCGGGTCTGCACGCGCTGCTGACAAGGCTGACACTGCGCGAGGACATAGCCGAGGAACTAATGCAGGAATTGTTTATAAAGCTCAGTAATTCCAGTGGCCTGGATAAAGTTGCCAACTGGGGCGCTTACGCCCGCAGGGCAGCGATTAATCTGGCTTTTGACTGGCGGCGAAGCCGGAAGCGAACCCCTTTAGGATTGGACCAGGTGCACGAGCCAGCATCGAATGATAATTCACCATTAGGCAAACTAATCCAGACAGAAGAGCTGGAAGAAATACTCAATGCAATTGGCCGGATAAATGGGCCCTCACGTGAGGCCTTTGTGATGCGATACATCCAGCAGCAATCTACCGATGATATCGCCAAACAACTGGGCAAGACACCTCATCAGGTCCGGGCCTTGTGCTACAAGGTTCTGAGCCATCTTCGGGATGTACTTGGGTCTGACCAGTTGCCATCTTCCGGAAAGGAGCAGTACGATGTCGAAAATTGATGAAAATGAAATTCGCCGTCGCCTGAAACTTCTCTCGCAGATTGAGCCGACTCCAGAGGCCGCCCGCCGTGCCACCGAGCGCGTGCGGGATACATTGGTAAACAAAGAAAAAAGGCGGGAAAGTACAAGAATGTGGCGAGCAATTATAAAAAGGCCAATGACAAAATTGGCTGCCGCGGCGATACTGCTGATTTGCCTCGGATATGCCGTCGGCCGACTCTCAGCCCCTCAACCGCCGGATGTGGAACAACTCCGTTCTGCCCTGGAAACGTCGCTGAAATCGTCTCTGGAAGAGGAGATGAACCGCCGCTGGCAGCCTGTCTTCGCAGCCAGTTGTGTTCAGCTTAAAGACGAACTTCATCAGCAGGTGCGCCGCGACCTCGCTGAGTTCGCCGATCAGATTTTAACCGCTTCCGGCTCCCTGACCGAGCAGCGTCTAATGGAACTCATCAACTTAATCGAAGCCGCTCGAAAGCAGGACCGCCGGAGGGTTGCGACGGCCCTCGAACAAATACAACTTAATCGACTGCAGGATAAAACCCTCTTTGGAAATGGTTTAGTAACCCTCGCTGCCCGGACGGACGAACTGCTGGGCACGAAGGAAAATTAGCCAGATTGCTTTGTAGCCGGGCTCGTAGCTCGGCTCAGGATGTATATGAAAGTTTAACTAATTAAAATGAAAGGAGCAAAAAATGAAATCTTTTATCAGAACAATTATAGTGCTTGCCGTTTTCGGTTTAGCGATGGGAAATTTCGCCCCGGCTCAGGACCCTCTTGAAAGAGCCCCCGAAGAAGCAGTCACAGAGACTTTGGAGCCTGCGGCCTCAACGTCACGCCCGGCGACCAGGCCTCCAAGGGTTGTTGAACCTGCACCTTCAGTAGATTCGCTCAATACGGTCGTAGCGTCAGGGATAGAGCCGGCCGGGCCGTGGGTGGCGCCGGCGGGTGGACAGTTCAGCATATCACGAGTCACACTCAGGCGCGGCGGCGGCCGGAAAGTTCTCATAATCCCCGCCGAAGAGGTTAAAGTCGAAGACCTTACAGCAATATGGCAAGATTTGTATGTTATGTCACGCATCTTTGACAGAAAATTCAGTAAGGGCTCTCGCCTGGTTCGAGAAGTTTTTCCCGATTATGGAGATTTCTTCAGGCAGGATAGTCACGCCACAGAAGCCATCTACCTGCAGGGCTACGGAGCGCTCTTTTTGATGGAAGCGAATTTTCCGCTCACAGCTCCACCCAAACCAAAAGAAAAAGAGGCCCAGAAAACCGAAGAACCTGCCGACCCAATCTGGCAGCGGGCAAAACAGGAAATATTTGACCCGATGATTCGCACGACCAGTATGATATCCCAACCAGAAGAAAAATACGATGCAGAGAAGATTGAAGAGATGAAAAAAGAGCTTATCACATCGCTAAAACATGCGTCAAACATTCGAAACTTGAAATCGAATGAGTGGGTACTTCTCACGGTCACCGGAACAGGCCGCAACTCTAACGAGCATATTGCACACTTCGAAACCTTCCCCGACAGCGCTGGGGCGGCCAGCAGATACAGTGGCGGCGGCTACGGCGGCGGCTGGGGCGACTACGGCGGCGGCTGGGGCGGCTACGGCGGCTACGGCGGCGGCGTTTACGGTGGCGGCGGTTATGGTGGCGGTTACGGCGAAATGGGCTTTTCCTCGCCCACGGTGCTCACGATTCGCACCAAAAAGTCGGACGTGGACGCTTTCGCAAAGGGCGAGCTGGATTATGAGAAATTCCGCGAAAAGGTACAGATTTTCTCATATCCCGATTTGGGCCAAAACGTGGGAGGAGCACGTCGTACAACTCGAATGCGCTCAAGACCCAGAGTCCCCCCTACCAGGGCAGATGAGCCTACCAAAGCAGAGAACCTACCGTAAGATGAAGATAATAGATTTTGACAAGTTCCGCCAGAAGGTAAAGATGCAGATTTTCATGTGCTGATTATTTGAGTTTCTAAGAAGGTAAAGCATTTTTGGCCATAATGGTACTTCTTCGTTCTAAGGCCGAGCTTGTCTGGTTCGGCCTTTTTATGCGCTGCTGTCATTCACCCCGTTAGAAGCCCGATTATTTCTAATGGGGTTTATCATAAGTTGTAAAGTTCCGCCATATGCCTTTCCGGCTTGAAGTGATATTGGCACTGACTCATCGGTGTGCCCAGGAC